>JAZSKO010000063.1:0-3031 GCA_045534875.1 Eubacteriales bacterium
CCGCCTGCCCAATCCCCTCGCTTTTGAAGGATGTGCGGAGCGAGGAAGCCACCGCCGAGAGAAGCAAAAGCCCCACCACCGAAACAAGGAGCGCAACCCCTTCCCGTAGGGAAAGACCGAGGCTGGCAAGAAAGCTCTTTAAAAGAAAGGAAAAGCTGCTCATCTCCTGTACCGCCGAGCCAACGTCTGCGGTATTTTCCGAAAAGAGGGAATCGGGGAGAAGGGAGGCAAGCTCGTCCGGAAGCCCCTCCAAGAGCGCCGAGAATTCCGATGGGACGGTCTCGGCAAAGTCCTCGGTCTCCTCCTCGGCAGACACGCAGGGAGAGAAGACCAAGCACAAAAGAAGAAGGACAAAGCCGAGTGCGATCGTCTTCAAGCCGCCAAGGAGAGCAATTCGTTGGCGGTCGAAAGGATCTCGTTGACGAGAGGGAGGGCAAGGAGCAAGATCTCGGCCTTTCCCGCAATTTCGACACCGGTTGCGATCCCACTCTCGCCGCTCTCCCGACAAAGCTCCGCGCACACCTGTGTCAGACCTGCGATGGCAAGCGCCTTGAACAGGCATTCGGCGTAAGGAGCGATCCCTGCCGTTTCGGTCAGATTTTGTAAATAGCTTACCAAGGGCGAGATCAGGGAGATCGCGGCGGCGCATAGCAAAAGAGCCGCGCCAAGACGGATCAGGGGAAGAAAATCCGCGCTCCACCGACGCAGAAGCACCGAGGCTACCACGGCCGTCATGGCAAGACAACAGATCCGCAGGCTGTCCATTTCGTTCCATCCTTTCCAACCTCACATCCCGAAGGCGGAGCGAACCAGATCAAACAGATCGCGGATCTGGCTTACTAACAGCATCAGCGTCACCACGATTCCGGCAACCGTCACAAGCATTGCCTGCTCATCCCGACCGCTCTTGCTCAGGATCTGAGAGGCCACCGCCACCAGGATCCCAACGCCCGCAATTTTAATTATCAGGGAAATATCCATGTAAATGTTCTCCTTACCAAAGAAGGATCGCGGCGGTCGCCGCGGCGGCAAGACAAAGGGTCACGATCACGCGCAGACGGGTGGGGAGCGCCTCGGTCTGCGCGTGGTGCATCCGACGCAATTCCTCCGCATAGTAGGCGCACCGCTTCACCTGCTCCTCCCGATAGCCACCGCCGATCTCACGAATAAAGGCGAGGATCAGCCGAGCCGCATCGGGGTCAAGATAGCCCTCTCCTGCCTCGTAGAGCGCGTCCAGCGTCAAGGGGACATGACTGTTTGGAGGGAGAGGGAGCAGAGAGGGATCGACCGACGCCAAAATGTCCCCGATCGGCATGAGGTAGCAATCAATTTGATTGCCGATGACAAGGATCAAGCCGATCCAACGGTCAAGCAGATCGACCTTCTCGCGCTCCCTACGGGTAAAGCTCCAAGCCGCCACGCCGCCCGATAGGAGCAAAAGCAGACTGCCAAACAGCTTATATCCCACCGTCAATCGCCTCCCGAAGAACTGCCGAGGTGGAAAGACCGCCAGATGGCGCGCGGGACAGCCCCACATAAGCCCCAAACACGGAGGCCGCGTGCAGCCGCGCCATCGAGGGACGCCGCAAAAGCTCCTGCGCCGACCGCGCGTGCGCCGAGGCAAGGAGAGGGACACCGCAGTTCGCCGCCTGCAAAATGGCGTGGGCGTCCTCCTCGCTTCCGATCTCGTCGCAGATCACAAGCTCCGCTCCAAGGCTTCTCACGGCGATCTCGATCCCGATCTCCTTGGGGTAGCCGAGCAGGATGTCCAGCGTCAAACTTTCCCCCGTCAAAGTAGCGGCCAATTCGCGTCGCGTGTCAACCACCACCGTCCGCTTGGCGTAAAGGGGAGATGCCGCTTCCATCGCTGCCGCGCGTAACAGTGTGGTCTTTCCCACCCCGGGCTGAGAATAGAGAAGAACCCCCTGCATCCAAGAAAAGCGCTCCAAAAGCGAGAGGATCGGAGATGCCGACACACGCGGAGCGTGGGGGATCCGCAGGATCAGCCCTGTCACGTCTGAAACGCCGATCACGCATCCTCCCTCCACCGCCGCCGTTCCGCAAACCCCCACGCGTACCCCGTCGGGAAGCGTGAGGAAGCCTTGGTTGATGCTCTCCGAATAGGCGTAGAGCGAGCCTTGACAGAGATCGCGCAGAATGGCGTGCATCTCCTCGGAACGAAGCGAGACGTGCGTGGAATAATTCCTCCCCCGACAGGTCACGGTCGCGTCCCGTCGGCTGTGCAGGCGAAGCTCCTCGATCGAGGGCGCGCCGCATCGGGACACCGCGTCCAACAGATGCAGGGGAAGGATGCTTTGCAGGGATGCGGGAAGGGAGGCGCTTTTTGGTCGTGCCTGAATGATCTGCATGGTCGTCCCTCCTTTTCGTTATTGCACTATATGCCGCACCGAAATCCAATAGAACCATTTTCAAAACGACGCATAAAATGATAGCGTCAAGGAAAGGGCCTTGGAATCGGAAGGAAAGGAGCAACGGAATGGAACGCTGGGACATACCCAAACGCATCCGAGCAACGGGAGAGAACGCCTGCTTTGCGGCCTCCAACAGCGCAAAGGGCTTTCATAGCTACTACAAGGAGCTGTTCGATAGCGGAAGCATCCAACGCCTGTACGCTATCAAGGGAGGACCGGGAACAGGCAAGAGCCACTTTATGAGAGAGGTGGCGAAGGCGGGAATGGCAAACGGCTGGGCGGCCGAGATGGTCTACTGCTCGTCGGATGCCGAGTCGCTGGACGGCGTGATCCTGACGAGGGGCGGGGAGGGCATCGCACTCTTGGATGCCACCGCGCCGCACGTCTATGAGCCGAGCCGCCCGGGCTTTCGCGAGGAGATCGTAAACTTAGGAGAATTCTGGGATAGCGAACGTCTGCGCGAGCGGAAAGAGGACATCGAGGACTTGAACCGACAGAAGGGGGAGGCCTACCGTCGCGCCTACCGCTACCTCTCCGCCTATGGAGAGATGCGCGAGAACCGACGGGAATTGGTAAGACAAGTCGGATCGGAGCCATGT
>JAZSKO010000211.1:0-6202 GCA_045534875.1 Eubacteriales bacterium
AAGCGGTCTTAGGAAGACAAAAGCTCCTGACAACTCCTTGGCTCACAGAACGACATGGCTACGATCCGACTTCCGTTGCCATTGCAGGCTTCTTCTCGGGTGTGAAGCAGGGAGAGGTTGCCGCATCCAGCATCTCGCTCATCGCAAAGCGCCCCGGCGAATTGGGTAAGGGTATTATCGTCACGGCTCTGGTAGAGACCTACGCGATTTTGGGCTTCTTGATCTCGGTGCTGATGGTGCTGTTCGTTTGATCCTGATAAAACCAACCGGAACGGAAAGGAGTTTACAGAAATGTCTGTGAACGGACTGAATAAGATCACCGACAAGATCTTGGAGGATGCGCGCGCCGAGGCGGCTCGCATTCTTGCCGAGGCCGAGGACGCGTGTCAGGCCATCAAGGCAAGATACGAGGCAGAGGCCGACGGTATTCGGGAGAGATTGTCGGTTGCCGCAGAGCAAAAGGGCGCGGACATGATCGCGCGCGCTCGTTCCTCTGCCGCGATGGAAAAGCGAAACATCCTTCTGCAACAGAGAAGCGACCTGATCGAGGGCGTCTTCAAGGGAGCAGAGGAGTGGGTGCTTTCCCTTCCGCAGGACAAGTACAGCGAGCTGTTAGCTGGTCTTGCGGCGTCCGCTCTGCTGGAGCTTTCGAGCACAGAGGCGGAGAATCGGGAGCTGTACGGGGACGAGGAGGAAGCCTTGCCCGTGGAATGTCAGCTTCTGTTCAACAAGAAGGATAAGGAGACCTGCGCCGAGCAGGTGTTGGCTCTTTTGAAAAAGAAGGTCAAGGGAAAGATCCCTGCCGAGCGCGCAGAGGCATTGACGGTGTCGCACAATTCGCTCCCCATCTCGGGAGGCGTGGTGCTTCGTTGCGGCGACGTCGAGTTCAACTGCTCCTTTGAGCTGGTGTTTGCAGGTCTGCAACGTGAGCTGGAGGCCGACGTCAACCGCGCGCTGTTTGAAGCGAGAGGGAAACGGGCATGAAGCGTTCGGAGATACTGGCGGATAGTTGCCTGTACGAAAGCGCGCGTATCCGTGCCAAGGAGAACGGGCTGATCGGGAGGGAACGCATCGAAAGACTGTTGGATGCGGGAAACACCGACCGAGCCATCGCTCTGCTTTCCGAATTTGGCGTGGAGATCGTCAACGATCCGCAAACGGGCGGCTTTCAACGAGAGGAGACCCTTGCAAAGCGGCTTGGAAACGCCTATGAGGAGCTGTTGACCTTTGCTCCCGATGCGGATTTCTTGAAGCTTTGGCTCTATCCCTACGATTGCAATAACATCAAGGCGGCGATCAAATGCAAGCGCCGCGGCGTGGATTGCGGCGAGATGCTGTTCCACTTCGGAACGGTGAATGCCGAGGACGTGGTGAAGATGGCGGAGGAAAACCGCTTTGAGGGGCTCGGAGAGCCCTTTGCCACGGCCGCGCAGGAGGCGTCGGACGCGTTCAGCCGAACCGGCAACCCCCAAATGGTGGATCTGATCCTCGATCGCGCCTGCTATCGGGCGATGCTCGAAACGGCAGAGCAGAGCGGCGTTGGTCTGTGCGTGCGCTTGGTCAAGAGAAAGATCGACCTGGTCAACCTCACCATCTGCGTGCGTCTGCTCCGCATGAACAGCGGAGAGCTGGGCAAGAGCCTGTTGCAGGACGCGCTTTTGTCGGGTGGATCTCTTTCCATGAGCGACCTGACCGAGCTGTATGACATGGGCGAGGCGATGCTCTGGGAAAAACTGCTCTACACCGACTATCGGAGCTTTTCCTTAGCGGTCGGAGGCGCGGATGCTACCCTGACCAAGGTGGAGACCGAGGCCGACAATGCGTGGATGGAGACGGTTTGCGAGGCGAAGGGAATTGCCTATGGGCCGGAGATCCTGGTCGGGTACTTGATCGCCACGGAATATGAGGTTCGGAATATGCGTATCTTGCTGGCAGGCTTTGGCGTTGCCCTGTCTGCCCATACCATTCGGGAAAGGATACGGAACAGCTATGTATAAAGTAGGAATCATTGGAAATCGGGACGCCGTGCAGGGCTTTATGGCCTTGGGCTTCTCGGTTCATGAGGCGGCGACCGCCGAGGATGCCGCCAGAGAACTGCACGCTATGGCGAAATCGGGAGAGTTCGGAGTGATCTTTCTGACCGAGCGGTACGCCATGGAGCTGGAGGAGGAGACGGCACGGTATCGGGATCTTCCCATCCCCGCCATCGTTTCGATCCCGGGGCAGGAGGGATCTCTCGGCTACGGCATGAACAACCTGCGCCACGCGGTGGAGAGAGCCGTCGGCGCGGACATCCTCTTTAAGGAAATCGAGTAACACAAGATCGTTCAACAAGAAAGGAACTCTCTTAAAATGGTGGAAGGAAAAATCAAAAAGGTATCCGGCCCGCTGGTGATTGCGGAGGGTATGCGCGAGGCCAACCTGTTCGACGTGGTACGGGTTGGTGAGAACCGTCTGATCGGAGAGATCATTGAGATGCACGGGGATTGCGCGTCCATTCAGGTGTACGAGGAGACCGCAGGCTTGGGGCGTGGCGACAAGGTCGTGTCCACGGGAGCCCCTCTTTCGGTGGAGCTTGGCCCGGGCCTTTTGTCCAATATCTTTGACGGTATCCAACGTCCGTTGGAGACCATGCGCGTAAAGTACGGCGCAAACCTCACCCGCGGGATCGACGAATCCGCGTTAGAGCGTGAGAAGCTGTGGCACTTTACGCCTGTAAAACAATTTGGAGACCGTGTCAATCCGGGTGATATTTACGGTACGGTGCAGGAAAACGACGTGATCCTGCACAAGATCATGGTTCCTCCCAAGACGAAGGGAACCATCGTGGAGCTGCGCGAGGGCGACTTCCGCGTGTCCGATCGCATCGGACGCATCAAGCACGATGACGGCACGATGGAGGACATCACCCTTATGCAAAAGTGGCCGGTTCGTGTATCGCGTCCCTATCGGGAGAAGCTGCCGCCCGTTGATCCCATGATCACGGGACAGCGCCCCATCGACGCCTTGTTCCCGATCGCAAAAGGCGGAACGGCTTGCGTTCCCGGCCCCTTCGGATCGGGAAAGACCGTGGTACAGCATCAGCTCGCCAAGTGGAGTGACGTGGATCTGGTGGTCTATATCGGATGCGGTGAGCGCGGAAACGAGATGACCGACGTATTGCGCGAATTTCCCGAGTTGACCGACCCCAAGACCGGAAAATCGCTCATGCAACGCACCGTGCTGATCGCCAACACCTCGGATATGCCCGTGGCGGCGCGTGAGGCCTCCATTTATACGGGTATCACCATCGCTGAGTATTTCCGTGATATGGGCTATTCGGTGGCGGTCATCGCAGATTCCACCTCGCGTTGGGCAGAGGCTCTGCGTGAGATGTCGGGACGCTTGGAGGAAATGCCGGGTGAGGAGGGCTATCCCGCTTACCTGACCTCGCGTCTGGCCCAGTTCTATGAGCGCGCGGGCAAGGTGGTCTGCCTCGGAGAAGGGGATCGCATTGGCGCATTGTCGGCCATCGGAGCCGTTTCTCCGCAGGGCGGTGACATTTCCGAGCCTGTCACGCAGGCAACCCTGCGTATCGTCAAGGTCTTCTGGGGACTTGATTCCTCCTTGGCGTATCGCCGTCACTTCCCGGCCATCAACTGGCTCAACTCCTATTCGCTCTACCGCGACCGCCTCTCGGATTGGTTCTCGGATAAGATCGCAGGGGATTGGAACGACCTGACGGGAAGATGCTTGAAGGTGCTTCAAGAGGAGTCCGACCTGCAAGAGATCGTCAAGCTCGTGGGTATGGATGCTTTGTCGGCAGAGGACCGCATCAAGCTCGATGTGGCGCAGTCGATCCGCGAGGACTTCTTGCAACAGAACGCCTTTTTGGAGGTGGATTGCTATACCTCCCTCGAAAAGCAGCACGGCATGCTGTCGCTGATCTTCCACTATGCCGACGAGGCGCAAAGAGCCGTGGCGGCAGGAGTCGACGCCGAAAAGGTCTGCTCGATCGCGGCGCATGAGCGCATCGCAAGAGCCAAGACCGTGGAGGAGGCTGTGTGGAAGACCGAGTTCGCCGCCATCGCCAAGGAAATTACGCAGCAGATCGATCGGTTGATCGAGCAGGCAAGCGAGGAGATGTAAGTATGATCAGAGAATACAGAACCATAGAAGAAGTAGCCGGTCCTTTGATGCTGGTTCGCCGTGTGGAGGGCGTCAAGTACGACGAGCTGGGAGAGATCGAGCTTCCAAGCGGAGAGATCCGCCGTTGCCGCGTGCTGGAGGTGGACGGAAAGAACGTGCTGGTGCAGCTCTTTGAGTCCTCTGCGGGTCTGAACCTGTCCAGCAGCAAGGTACGCTTTTCGGGACATGGCGTGGAGCTACCGGTTTCGCGCAATATGCTCGGACGCGTCTTCAACGGAATGGGTGAGCCCATCGACGGTGGCGCGCGCATCATCCCCGAGAAGACCCTGAACATCAACGGAACGCCCATCAATCCAGCCGCCCGCTACTATCCCTCGGAGTTCATCCAAACCGGAGTATCGGCCATCGACGGACTGAATACGCTGGTAAGAGGACAGAAGCTCCCCATCTTTTCGGGATCGGGTCTGCCGCACGCAAACCTCGCGGCACAGATCGCCCGTCAGGCAAAGGTAAGAAATAAGGATGATAAATTCGCAGTTGTTTTTGCGGCTGTCGGTATCACCTTCGAGGAAGCCGATTTCTTTATTTCGGACTTCCGCAAGACGGGTGCGTTGGATCGCACCGTGCTGTTCATCAACCTCGCGTCGGATGCCGCCATCGAGCGTATCAATACCCCCCGTATGGCGCTTACCGCGGCCGAGTATCTGGCGTTTGAATGCGATATGCAGGTGCTGGTCATCATGACCGACATCACCAACTACGCCGAGGCACTTCGTGAGGTGTCGGCGGCGAGAAAAGAGGTCCCGGGACGCCGTGGTTATCCGGGTTACCTCTACACCGACTTGGCAACCCTCTATGAGCGCGCGGGACGAAAGATGGGCTCAAACGGATCGATCACCATGATCCCGATCCTCTCCATGCCCGAGGATGATAAGACCCACCCCATCCCCGACCTGACGGGATATATCACCGAGGGACAGATCATTCTGTCCAGAGAGCTTTACCGAAAGGGATATCTGCCTCCCGTGGACGTGCTTCCTTCGCTGTCCCGCTTGAAGGACAAGGGAATCGGAGACGGCAAAACGCGTGAGGACCACGCCAACACCATGAACCAGCTCTTTGCGGCGTACGCAAGAGGTAAGGAAGCAAGAGAATTGATGGTGGTGCTGGGTGAGGCGGCGCTGTCGCCCGTGGACCGTCTGTACGCGAAATTTGCAGACGCCTTCGAGGCAGAGTATATCAACCAAGGCTTCTATGAGAACCGCTCGATCGAGCAAACGCTGGATCTGGGCTGGAAGCTGCTTTCCATCCTGCCCAAGAGCGAGATGAAGCGCATCAAGCCGGAGCTGCTTGAAAAGTACTGGATGAAGACCGATCGCGAGGCGTAAGGCTCTGATCGGTCGAAAGGAGAAACGGTATGGCGGAATTACGGGTCAATCCAACCCGAATGGAAATGAAACGCTACCAGACCCGCTATCAGACAGCCCGACGGGGGCATAAGCTACTCAAGGACAAGCGGGATGAATTGATGCGCCTGTTCTTGGACGTGGTGCGGGAGGATAAGCTGCTCCGCGAGCGCGTGGAGGAGGCTTTGGCCACGGTCTACAACGGATTCACCGTTGCCAGTGCGGTCTCCACTCCGCAAATGTTGCAGGAGGCGCTGATCTGCCCCAAAAAGGAAGGCGAGCTGAGCGTGTCCTACCGAAACCTCATGAGCGTCAACGTCCCGCAATTCGAATTGCAGGTCAAAACCGAAGGAAGTGCCGATTGCTACAATTACGGTCTGGCTTTCACATCGGGAGAGCTGGATTCGGCTGTGGTGTCGCTGAACGGGATCATGGAGGATCTGCTCCGCATGGCTGAGCTGGAAAAAACGGCACAGCTCTTGGCAGAGGAGATCGAAAAGACCAGACGTCGTGTCAACGCGCTGGAATATATCCTCATGCCCCAGTATTTGGAGGTCATCAAGACCATTCGGATGCGCTTGGAGGAGAACGAGAGAGGAAACACCACGCGTCTGATGAAGGTCAAGGACATGATGCTCCGAGAGCAAACGCGCAGACCGGACGATGAG
>JAZSKO010000101.1:0-6224 GCA_045534875.1 Eubacteriales bacterium
ACCGCGAACCTTTCCGTCGGTATCCTTCACGGCCATCACGCTCACGAGCGGGTCATGAGGACCACCGGGCAGACGGCGGTTTCCGCCAATGCCGGATTCCGCGCCGCAAAGCGTAGTTCCCGCGCCAAAGGATGCGGGGAAGGCAGACTTCTTGGCATCCACGATCAGAGCGGTGAGGGTCTTCACCAAAAATTCAATGTAATCGGCATCCTGCTCCTTGCCTGCTTCCAGGCTCTCAATGTCCAGTCTGCCGGCTGCCCAAGGACCCGAGTGGGTGTGGGAGCAGCTGATCATAATGTTCTTTCCGCAGATTCCGCAAGCGGCCTCTGCGCGGCGACGCACCTCGGTGACGTGCTTCTTCGAGAAGAAAAGCAGATCCAAGGTGATCATGGCAACCTCGGTCTCACCGTTGCAAAGGTACATGCAAGCGGCGTAGAGCGGGTCGTGCGCGCCGGTGTTGTATCGGGGGTAGTGGGGATATCCGCCCAGCTCCAAGCCTTGGGGAGGCGTGATATCCGCGCGAGTCATTCCTGCTTTCAACATAATGGTAACCTCTCTGTTTTCAATGTTTTCCGAGAATAGACGGATCAGATCCACGCGCCATTCAGCATGACGCGCTCAACATGGAACTCCTCATCGGTCAGAACGAGATTGGCACACTTGCCAACCGTCAAAGAACCGATATCCCGATCCATGCCAACGGCGCGGGCGGGATTGAGGGATGCCATGCGGAAGACCTCGACCAAGCCGCAGCCGGTGTGCTTTCTCATATTCCGACACGCCACGTCCAAGGTCAGCTTGCTTCCGCAAAGACCGCCGTTGGAATCGAATTGCAGGTCGGTGATATGGGCGAATTCCGCGGGGGTGGGCTCGTTGCTGACGTAGGAATCCGAGATCAGCACCGTGCGATCCACGCCCTTCACGGTCAGGATCAGCTCCAACAGCTCGGGGGAGACATGGATGCCCTTGGAATCGCAGATCACCTCTGCGAACATATCCCGATCCATGAAGCAGGCCTCATCCGGGCCACAACTTCTTGTTCCGGGACAGCTTTCGGGGCGTCCGGTCGCATTCATGCAGTGGGTTTGCAGACCGATGCCGTAGTGGCGAAGTCTGCGGATCTGCGTGGGAGTGGCCTCGCTGTGTCCAACCGCGAAGACCGCATGGGGATTGGCGGCGCGAGCGTCACGCAAGAAGGGCTCGATCCCTTCTCGCTCGGGCGCGATCGCCCAAACGCGCGCATCCTCGCCTGCCAGATCCAGAAGCGCCTGATAGTCGGCGCGACGGATCTCTCCCTTCCATTTGTTCTTTTCGGGGGAAGCGCCGTACTTGGGATTCATGTAAGGCCCTTCCATATAAAAGCCGCCGATGGCGCGTCCTGCGCCGTCTTGCTTCATCGCCTCCTTGACCCGAAGGATCGAGGCGGCGAAATCGGCGGGGCTCAGGTCATAGTACAGGGTGGCGAGCACCGTGGTCTCTCCGTGAGAGAGAAAATATGCGGCGGCGGCAAGGGGATCTTCATAGAAGAAGTGACCGTTTCCGCCGTGAACGTGGATGTCCACGAATCCGGGACCCAGCAAGGCTCCCTTGGCATCCACCACGGTTGCCTGCTCGGGAATACGGACATCATCTGCCGAGCCAAGCTCCGCGATGCGACCGTTCTCCACAAGAAGGACGCCATAGGGGAGGATGCGATCCTCCAATACAAGACGGGCATTCTGAATTGCGATCATGACCGTTCTCCTTCATTTGCCCAGAGCCTTTTTTCCAAGGCTCGGAATGTTTGATATTTCGCTTCGTACTCCGCGGCGCGCTCCGACGGCTCATACACGCGCTCACAGGTCAGCGGAGCGGGGTACTCCCCGATGGCGTTCGCGGCAAGGATCGCCGCGCCGGCACCTGCGGCCTCGGTGGTCTTGGTGACCTTGATCCGCATTCCGGTCGCGTCGGCCAGAATACGACACCAAAGATCACTCTTCGCGCCGCCGCCGAACAACACCAGCGTATGTACGTTTCCGTAGGCCTCCATGGCCTCCAAGAGCACGCGCATCTGAAAGCCGATGCCCTCCATCACCGCCAGAGCAAAGTCGCCGCGACGGGTGGCCAGATTTACCCCGTAAAAGCACCCTTGGCTGTCGGGGTAATAGTCGGGAGCGGACGGGCCGTTGAGATACGGATAAAAGAGCAGGGAGCTTCCGCGCTCCAAGGCCTCCTCGGCCTCCTGATCCATCACCGAATAGGCGGTGTCGGGGAAAAGCATATCCCGCACCCAGCGCAGACAAGTGCCTGCGGTGTTGATAACGCCCTCGGTGACGTAAAGGTTCGGACGCGCGTAGCCGCACCAGCAAACGCCGTTGTTGATCTCGGTCCTCGCGTCGCTCCACAGCTTTTCAATGGCGACCGCCGTTCCCAGAGAAACGGTCATCACGCCATCTGCCAAGCCGGCTCCCAGAGCCGCGCACTTCTGATCCTGTGCGCCAACCGCCACACGGCAATTGGGACGCAGACCCAGCTTCTTTGCGACCGAGGGGAGAACCACGCCGGCATCCTCGCCGCCAATGCCCAATTCGGGCAAGCGATCGGCGGTCAGACCGCAGGCGCTCAGCATATCGGGATCCCATTCCTGACGGCCGAGATCGTAGAGCATCGTTCCCGATGCCATACTGCGGTCGGTGATGGGGCGTCCCGTCAGCCTTCCGATCAAAAAATCCATCGGTGTCAGGAATTTGTAGGCCGCATCAAAGATTTCGGGGCGGTGACGTCTGAGCCATAGGAGCTTGGGAAGGGTGAGAGCGGGGGAGGGCTGTCTGCCCGAGAGACGGTAGAGCCGTTCTGCGCCGAAGCGCTCCACAAGCTCGGCGGTCTCCTGCTCCGCGCGCACATCCAACCAAGTCAGCGCATGGCACAGAGGGCGAAGCGCGTGATCCACGGGAACCACGGTGATGCCCTGCGAGCTGATGGAGATGCTGTCAATGCTTTTTCCGTCCAGCCCCGCCTTTTCGATGGCGGCGGCCGCGGTACGAAGCGTCAGCTCCCACCAAAGCTCGGCGTCCTGCTCCACCTCTCCCTCATGGGGAGTGATGAGCCCGTACTCCTCATAGGCGTAGGAGAGGGGCGTGAGCGACGCGTCGAACAACAGGCTTCGACAACCGGTGGTACCAAGATCAATAGACAGATAAATCGACACGGTTTCTTCCTCGTTTTCTTTGTTCTACAAGGGATGTATAGGACGGCAGGAGAGAGAACGCGTCCCTCTCCGTGCCGCCGGATGCTTTCCAATTATCTCTTCTGTTGCAGGGTGTAGTGAACGTCGAAGGCCTTCTCCTCGTCGGTGAACTTGTGGAGGGTGTCGATCACCTCTCCGTTGTTCCACTTGCGGTCCTCCACGTCCTCGGTCGTACCCATAACGGTTACGTTGAGCTGACGGTGACGAGCGCGAACGTGATCCCAGTCGACGAAGTAAACGTGAGCGAACTCACCGCCGTCAAGAACGCCGTCCTTGATGGTCATGGTCTCGCTTCTGCCGAAGAAGACACTGCGGAGGTGACCGTCGGTGTTCATGCTGGTGAAGTCACCGGGCTCGTTGACGTAGCGGCCGAACTGTGCGTGGATCGGGCCGGGATGACGGTAGTCATGCTCATTGGTGAAATCGGGGATCATCTTTCTCATGATGTCGAGCAGGTCGTGCTGGAGGTACTCCAAGTCGAAGCTGTCGATGTCGTGAGAGCACTCCTGCACCATCACGGAGCAGGTGGTGTGGTGAGAAGCGATGCAAACGGTTCCGTTCTTCACGCCGGATGCCTGAACGATCTCAATGATCTCCTTGGATACATCGTGGAAGGTGGGGATCCAACCTCTGGATTGCAGCTCGAGCTCTTTCTGATAAACCTTGAATTCCATGTTCAAATTCCTCCTGAGAATTTATTTATATTTTTTTGATTTTCGATAGAATGTTGCTCGCGGTCGGCGAGCGGAGCGGGGGAGAGGGGGCTTCAGTTGCCGTGACGCTCGTCCCAAGCGCGACGAACAGCCGAGATCATCTCATCCACCATAGCGGCGCGATCGGCGGCCTTGGCAATGCCGGAGGAGGAGCCGGTGGCGTCTGCTCCGGAGATGATGGTGTTGTAAACGTCTTGTCCATTGGAGATACCGGCGGCGGTGAGCACCAGAATGTCGGCGTCCACGTCCTTGACCGACTTGGTAGCGGCCTCCACGTATTCCTTTCCAACGCTGACACCGGTTCCGATCAGCTCGGAGGGCTCGGCCACGATGATATCAGGCTTCAGCGTGGCGATCTTGCTGGCGTCTGCCAGAGAGTCGGCGCACACGATGGTGGTCAGCCCCACCTCATCCGCGCGGCGAATGGTCTCCTTCAAGGTGTCGAAATCCAAGGGCTTCTCACAGTGGTTCAGCATCACGCCGTCCGCGCCTGCGGCCACCAAGGATTCGGGAAGGATATCCGCCAAGCCGCGACCGGGATAGAGCGGATCCATGTGGGGAGCGAATACGTGAATGTGCTTGGTAGCCTCACGCACTCTGCGAATGTCCACGATGGGGGTGGTGAAGATGATGTCCACGCCGTACTTCTCGGCGGCCTTGTCGGCGGCCAGAGCCAGATCCAGAACGTCATCTCCAACGAGATAGGACTTCGGACCGATCTCGAAGAAAGGCATTTTAACAGGTCTCTTTTGTGCCAAAGGAAAATCCTCTCTTTCTAATAAAGTTTTTCATATTATATTTTACTCCATCTTTCCTTTTTTGTCAATATTGTTTGTCCAAAAAAAGCAATTTCAAAATAATGAACAGAGACGATTCCAAAAAAGCGGGAAAAATTTGTATAATTTGCGAATTGAAAAGGAAAAAGAAAAATGATATTATTGAAATGACAAATTTCAAAAAGCAAAAAGAAAGGAAAACGAAACCGATATGATCAGTCAAGAGGCACTTTCGGCGGCAAAAGCCGCCTATGACATCGAAGCGGCTTGCATTTCCGAAATGAAGGATTACCTCGACGAGGAGGCCTTCGGACGCGCTGTGGAGCTGCTTTGCAACGCTCCTCGCATCGGAGCCGCCGGTTGCGGACACTCGGGCATCGCCTGCCAGCATTTCGCGCACCTGATGTGCTGCATCGAGCGTCCCGCTCGCTTCATCTCCCCCGCCGAGGCGGTTCACGGAGCAACGGGATTCTTGCAGAAGGGCGACGTGATGGTCTTCGCTTCCAGAGGCGGAAGCACGAAGGAGCTGTTCCCCATCGTGGATATTTGCAAGGCGAAGGGCGTTTCGGTCATCACCATCACCGAGAATCTTGAATCCCCCTTGGCAAAGGCGGCCGACGTGGTGATCAAGCAGCACGTCAACCGCGAGACCGATAAGTATAATATGCAGGGAACCACCAGCACCACCGCGCTCTGCATGCTCTTCCACGCACTGCAAACCGCCGTGATCGAGGAGACCGACTACCAGAAGGAGCAGTTTGCGCTGATCCATCCGGGCGGAGCCGTTGGAGAGCGGTTGAACCACAAGAGCCTTTGACGCGGGTGCGCCATGGCAGATAGTAAGTTGAAGGTGGATATCCGCCGCAAGCAGATCCTCGAGCAGCTCCGTCGGGAGGGAAGGGTATACGTCACCGAGCTGAGCGCCTCCTTGGGCGTCACGCCGGTCACCATTCGAAACGATCTCGACGCGCTTGAGGAGAACGGCTATCTCGTTCGCATGAACGGGGGAGCGGTCTATCCCAACCGAAGCAGTACGGTTCGCCCGGGAAGCGCCGCCGAGGAGGATATTCCCCGCTTGGAGGAAAAGAGAGCCATCGCGGAGGCGATCATTCGGATGTTGCAGGACGGCGACACGCTCTTTATCAACTCGGGGACGACTACCAAGCTCATCGCCTCCGAACTCACAAGGCTGAACAATCTCAACATCGTCACCAACTCCCTCGCCGTTGCCACGGCTCTGGAAAACGCCGCCTCCTTCCGCGTGATCCTTTTGGGAGGGGAGCTGAACACCAAGTACGGCTTTACCTACGGAGACGACACGCAAAAGAAGCTGGGACATTACCACGCCGATTGGGCGATCTTGTCGGTGGACGGAGTCGATATGCAGAACGGCATCACCACCTACCACGCCGAGGAGGCCGTGATCGACCGCATCATGATCGCGGGAGCGGAGCAGGTTTTGATCGCGGCGGATAGCTCCAAGATCGGGCATACGGGCTTTATGAAGGT
>JAZSKO010000008.1:0-8414 GCA_045534875.1 Eubacteriales bacterium
CCAAGCAGGAGAGCGCGCCACGCGCGGAGAAACCGACGAAGCCATCCGTTGCCTCGGATCGCATCGTGATCCCGCCGCCCACGCACTCCGATCCCCCCAAACCACAACGGAAGGAGACCTTCGCGCCGAGGACGCCCGAGCGGATCGTGATCCGTCCCAAGCCCATCGACGAATTGGAGGATGCTATGCAAACAAGAAAGAATCCGAAAAAAACAGACCAACCCGGACAGGATGCGCCGATCGTGATCCCCCCCGCTCCTGCTCCCAAGCAGGATGCGCCGATCGTGATCAAGCCGAGAGGAGAGCGCAGGGAGACGCCTGTTGCCGCCGAGAGTCCGTCGACCGAGACGAAGCAGGACACCCCCTCGACCGAGC
This sequence comes from Eubacteriales bacterium, assembly GCA_045534875.1. Taxonomy (GTDB): domain Bacteria; phylum Bacillota; class Clostridia; order Oscillospirales; family CAG-272; genus UMGS1865. The sequence continues at coordinate 376 of JAZSKO010000008.1, forward strand.
CGATCCGCGTCTCTCCCGATCGAAAGAGAGAGCCGAGCGTGACGCAACCGTCCGCATCCCGTCCCACCGCTCCCACCCGACCGGCGAACGTCACCCTGCCGCCCCAAACGCCCTCGCCCTTCGCAAAAGATCCGCAGGCAGAGCAAACGCCCAAAGCGCCGATTCGGAAAAAGCCGATGAAAAAACGCCCCGACCGCATCAACCGTACCCCCATCACCACCCTGCCCGAGGAATCGGATCTGGACGAGGTCTTGGAGGAGATGGCGGCCGACGAGGACTTGATCGAGGAGCTTCCCGTGGAGGAGCCCGAGGCGGTGACCCATGAGGAGAAAAAAACGCCTGCTGCCCGTCGTCGGGAAAAGAGACAGCGCGAGGTCGAGCAGACCATGGCCGCCGTCACCCTGATCGAGGAGAGAACAGGGCTGACCGAGGATGACATTGCCATGATCTTTGAACTGGGCTATGAGAACGACCTTGGCCGTCTGGTGGGCTATGAGACCTTGAAGCGTCTCAAATACGAGCATATCCGTCGATCGGGAAGGGATCGGGCGTCGCAACACGATCGCACCGCCTTCGGTCTGCGGAGCGGCGAATACACGGGCGAGCAAGCGGCAGAGCAGGTGCTCGGATGCTACCGCAAGGATAAGCACCGCCTGATCCTGCGTCTGGTCTTTACCGCGCTGTTGGCGCTTCTCTTGATCCCCGCGAGCGTCCCTCTTTCGCTCGGTGCGCGCGTGGACGCCTATCTCGGCGCGCACACATGGATCTTGCCCCTGTACGCCCTGATCTGCATGGCGGTCGCCGCCGTGCTTTCGCACCGATCGCTCATCGCGGGCTTTGTCAGCTTTTTCCGCTTCACCCCCACGCCCTATTCGGTCAACGCCATTCTGTTGCCGCTCTCCATGCTCTACGCCCTGCTTTCGGTCTTCTTCGCGCCCTTGCGTGCCGTGTCGATCTGCCTGCCTGCGGTCTGCTCTCTGCTTCTGACCGCCGTAGCAGACGCCAAACGATTGGCAGATGAGATGCGCACCTTCCGTCTGTTGACCGAAAATGACGTCAAGTATCTCTTGGATACCGCCGAGCCGCGTAAGAAAAAGCTCAGACGCGGAGACAAGATCGTGAAGATCCTCAACGACGATGTGGCGCAAAACCTCTACCGCGTCCGCTTGGGACGGAGCGTTTCGGGCTTTTTCCGTCATTGTAACGATTTTTCCTCCTCCGCAAGACCCTTTACCGTCCTGATCCTCACCTCCCTGAGCCTTTCCTTTTTGGGGGCCTTGGCAGGCGCGATCTTGGGAGGGAGTTTGTCGGTGGCCATGATCTCGGCCGCCGTCACCTTGCTCGTCACGCTCCCCATCCCGGGCGCGTTTCTCTATTTCGACACCTTCTGCCAGACCAACCGAGGTCTGTATGACGACGGATGCGCCTTGGTGGGGGAGGGCTCTGCCGATGAGCTGGCCGATCCCAAAACGCTGATCCTTCGGGACGAGCATATGTGCCGCGCGAAGCGGTGCGCGCAGATCGCGGTGCGCGATGGAGAGGATTTCCGCGAGGATATGCGTCTGGCGGGCATCCTGTTCCGCCGCATGAGCGCACCGCTTGCCACGGTGGCGGGAAAGACCGCCGTCAAGGGTGCGGAGGAGCCTCCGGTCTCCTTCGTGCGCCTGACCGAGAACGGCACCGAGGCGATCGTGGATAATCACCACCTGCTGGCAGGAAACGCCGCCTTCCTGACGAGAAGCGGTGTTCGGGTTCCTGCCGAAAGCACCGACGCCGCCCTTCGCAGAGGAAAAAAGACCAGCTTGATGTACGTGGCAGTGGACGGCTCGTTGAAGCTCAGCTACGAGATCGAGTACGCCATCCACCGAGACTTTGAGGAAATGGCGGCGCGTCTTGCCGACAGCAACACGGCGATCGCCATCCAAACCTACGATCCCAACCTCAACGAGAGCTTCCTCGCGGCTTGCCGTCCCGAGGACAGTGAGCCGGTTCGCGTCATCAAGCCGGGACGCTATGAGGACGAGTCGGTGCAGGAGGTCTCGGATAGCGGAGCAGTCGCGCTCAACAGCCCCTACGATACCGCCAAGCCGGTCGAGGCGGCCTGCCGTCTCCGTCGCTTCCGTCGCGTCTTTGACCGCGTCCAGCTTCTCCTTTCGATCCTGTCGGCGGCGCTCGGCGTTGCTTTGTGCGTGTACGGCGGCGCAAAGCTGCCCCTTGGCGTTTTAACACTTGCGCCTCTGCTTTTCCAAGCCGTGGTCACGGCCGTCGGCGCGATCCTCTCCCGTGTCCGCTTGCGTGGAGAAAAGCCGCAGGGGACATCCGCAGAAGCAACAATACCCCAGTAAAGGAAACCCATCACCATGAAACAACAGCCAATCAACCGTCCAAACAGCACCATCCTCAAATCGGTCTCCAAGCCGGGTCGCTATTCCGGAGGAGAGTACGGAGCGGTGGTGAAGGATAAAACCAAGATCAAGGCGCGCTTCGCCTTTTGCTTCCCCGATACCTATGAGATCGGCATGTCCAATCTTGGCGTGCGCCTGCTCTACGGGGCATTGAATCAGCACCCCGACATCTGGTGCGAGAGAGCCTATGACCCGTGGGTGGATATGCAGGAGGCGATGAAGCGGCACGATTTGCCGCTGGTGGCTCTGGAAAGTCAGGATCCCTTGGGAATGTTCGACTTTCTGGGCTTCACCCTGCAATATGAGATGAGCTACACCAACGTGCTCAATATGCTGGATCTCGCCGAGATCCCACTCCGCTCGCGTGACCGAGGCGAGAACGACCCCTTGGTGATCGGCGGAGGTCCCTGCGCCTACAATCCCGAGCCGGTGGCCGATTTCTTCGACCTGTTCAACATTGGAGAGGGAGAAAATATGCTCCCCGACATCGTGCGGCTCTACATCCGCATGAAGGACGAGGGACGCTACACAAGAGAGGCCTTTCTGCATGAGGCGGCAAGAACGATCCCCGGCGTCTACGTCCCCTCCCTCTATCGGGTGACCTATCACGAGGATGGCACCATCGAGGCCTATACCCCCCTCTACGACGACATTCCAAAGAAGATCAGAAAGCAGATCGTGCGCGACCTCGACGGCGTCTATTTCCCCGATAAGGTGGTCATGCCCTACATCGAGACGGTACACGACCGCATCATGCTGGAGGTCTACCGCGGATGCATCCGAGGATGTCGGTTCTGTCAGGCGGGCATGATCTACCGTCCCGTCCGTGAGAAGACCCCCGAGGTGCTGGATCGGCAGGCAAGATGCCTCTACAACAGCACAGGCTATGAGGAAATGTCGCTCTCCTCGCTCTCCATCAGCGATTATTCCGCCTTGGAGCCGCTCTGCGACAAGCTCCTGTCTTGGACAGACGATAATATGGTCAGCCTCTCGCTCCCCTCGCTCCGCGTGGACAATTTCAGCCGAGAGCTGATGGATCGCATTGATTCGGTTCGCTCCTCGTCGCTCACCTTCGCCCCCGAGGCGGGAACGCAGAGATTGCGTGACGTCATCAACAAGAACGTCTGCGAGGAGGACGTGCTCCGCACCATGCGCGTGGCCTTCGACGCAGGCAAGAGCGCGGTCAAGCTCTACTTCATGGAGGGACTTCCCACCGAGACGCTCGAGGATCTGGACGGCATCGCCAAGCTCGCCGAGACCGTTGTGGAGGCCTACTATCAGAACCCCAACCGAAACAAGGCAAGACAGGTGACCGTGACGGTCAGCGTGTCCTGCTTCATCCCCAAGCCCTTCACCCCCTTCCAATGGGAGGCGCAGGACACCATGGAGCAGCTTGCCGAGAAGCAGAAATATCTCGGAAGCCGCATCACCAACCGTCATATTCGCTATCAGCATCACAATGCCGAGGTCAGCCGCGTGGAGGCGGTGCTGGCGAGAGGCGACCGCCGCCTGTCGGATGCCTTGGAGCTGGCCTGCCGCGAGGGATTCAAGTTCGATTCGTGGGACGAGTTCTTCGATTACGGCAAATGGATGGACGTCTTCGAGCGAACAGGCGTTGACCCTGCCTTCTACGCGAACCGCGCCTTCGGCCTCGATGAGGTGCTTCCGTGGGATATTATCGACTGCGGCGTTTCCAAGTCCTTCTTCCTGCGTGAACGCGAGCGTGCCTACGCGGGCAGCACCACGCCCAACTGTCGGGAGGCTTGCAGCGGATGCGGAGCGAATTCCTTGGGAGGTGAGAGAGCCGTGTGTCCGCACGTGGCGTCCTGTCCCCCAGAAACGCCCACCGTCCTGCCCACACCCGAGCAGCCCGACCGCCAAAGCATCCTTTCGCAATGGCCGAAGCTCGATACCCCGAAGACCGTGCGGATCCGCTTCCGTAAGGTGGGAAGCCTGCAATACATCTCGCATCTTGACCTGCAAAGAACCTTCGCGCGCGTGCTGATGCGCGCCGACATTCCCATGTGGTACACGCAGGGCTTCAATCCGCACGCCAAGGTGGTGTTCGGTCTGCCTCTGTCGGTGGGAACCGAGAGCGAGTGCGAGTTCATCGACCTGCGATTGGATCGGGACATCTCCTGTGACGAGCTTCGTCGCCGTCTCAATCAGGAATTGACCGACGAGATGCGCGTGGAGGAGGCCTACGAGCCGACGAGCAAGTTCGCCGAGATCGGATGGGCGACCTACGAAATGGAGTTGCGCTTTGCGGACGCCAACGCCGAGACGGCAAAGCGGATGCAAGCCTTGTTTGAGACCTCTCCCTTGACCATGACCAAGAAGGGTAAGGCAGGGGAGCGAGAGATCGACATTGTTCCCATGATCCGCAAGATCCGCGTGATGAGCCCCGAGGAGGGCGTGATCCGCGTCAGCGCGATGCTTTCGGCATCGGGAAGTGAGTATCTCAACCCCGAAATGCTGATCCAAGCGGCCAAGAGAGAATGCGGCATCCTCGCGGGAGACCCCGCCAAGGAGGAATACAGCATCCTCCGCACGCACGTCTGGCGCAACGACGGCACCACCGAGTTCCGTTAACAAACTCAAAGGCTTTCCCCACTTTGCTTAAAATCTCTGCAAACCCCTATTAAAAGTTTTCGCCCGCCTTTTTCAAAAGGCGGCACGGATCCAACGCCGTGGGGCGTTGCTCGCCGCTCGCAAGCGGCGAAATTCCCTTGGCGTTCTCTTTTGCGAGCTTTTCTCTTGAGCCTCTTTCCTGCAAGAGAAAAGCGGCTAAGGAATTTATGCACGTTAACAAATGATATGCCTTTTCTCTACAATCACAAAACCGCCCCTGCTTCGCAAAAGCAGGGGCGGCTCTGTATATTGTTATTTCACGTTCACCAAGCCGTCGGCACACCGTCTACCCAGTGCCAGTAGTTGCCGCTCTCGGTCGGCTCGGTCTCGCTGTAATAATAGCGAGTGGCAAGGATGAGATCCCGATCCTCGGAGACGAAGGCAATGGCAGACCACGTGTCGGCCGTTCCACCGTAATAAACTTTTTGCAAGCGTTCACAGCCCACAAACGCCTCGAAGCCGATGTCCGTGATGCTCTTGGGGATCACGATGCTTTTCAGATTTTTACAATCGAGGAATGTTTCGTGCCAGATCTTTACCGCACCGTCGCGGATCACAACACTTGCAAGGCTGGTACAGCCTGAGAATGCGCCATAGTCGATATACTGAACGCCGGGGATGGTCACGCTTTCCAGAGCCGTGCAACCTGAGAAGGCACTGTTCACAATGGTGGTAACGGTATCGGGGATGCGCACGCTCTTGATCGTTTTCTCGTTTCGGAAGGCGTTCCAGCCGATGCTCGTGACGGTGTAGCCGTCGATCGTTTCGGGGATCACGATCTCGTCGTCGGTGCAAGTACCCATACCCTTGATCGTGCAGGTCGTGTTGTCCTCATTGACCTGATACGCAAGCCCCAGCGAGCCCGTGGCAGGAACGAAGGAATCGGTGTAGGTGTCGCCGCAGTTGGAGCAGACGTGGGTCGTAAAGCCGCCTTCGGTCTTGGTGGGGCTTGTGACGGCGCTTTCGTAGGCATGCCCCACGGCGGCAAGCACCTCGGTCTCCTTTTCTCCGCAGGAGCAGGCTCGCTCGCGTCTGCCTTCCTCGACGCAGGAGGGGTCCTTTACCGCAGACCATTCGCCAAAGGCGTGCTCGTGAGGAGTGGTTTCGCTCGGCGTGCCGCCCCCGTTACATGAGGCAAGGAGAGCCGCGCAGGCGAGCAAAAGGGAAACGAGCAGGACGTATCTTTTTTTCATAACAATCACCTCCTGAAAACTACGTTTATTATACCAAAAAACGGCGGCATTGTCAACCGTTCGGGAGGCGATCGACCCTCCTTTTTTGATTCCCACCTTGACTTTTTCCGATGCATACGGTATAATGACAACAGAAAAGGCAGACGACCGTCTGCTTGGGAGGTGTTTCTATGGATACCAGTTTGTTGCGGAGCGACCAGACCGTGGTCTATGAGCCGCATCTGTTTACGCAGGGAGAGCTACCCTTCATTTTCCATCAGGATGTTATGGAACGGATGGAGGCGATCTGCAATATGCATGAGAACGTGGAATTTTTGTCCTTTTCCAAGGGCTCGGCGCGTGTGCGCGTGGGGGATGCGATCCACTCGCCGCGCGCGGGGGAGATCATCTGCGTGGATTCCATGGCCGTGCATCAGGTGGTGTGCGAGGAGAAGGGCGTTTACCATTGCCTGATCGTGGATAGCTCCTTCCTCACCGAAAACGGCATTGATCCGCATGCTCTGCGCTTTGAGCCGATTTTGCGCGATCCAGAGGCCAACGCGGCCTTCGCGCGCATCGTGCAGGCCTACCGCTCCACCGACGCCTTCCGCTCGGCCGCCATCAAGGGGGCGGTCCTCTCCTTTCTTTTGTACATTTGCCGTCATCACGCAAGGCTGGTGGACGACGAGGAGCGCGTGTCCTCGCAATCGCCAACCGTTCGCGCGGCGGTGGAGTACATCAAAAGCCATCTGTCCGAGCCGATCCGTCTGGACGAATTGGCAGAGCACGTGCATCTGAGCAAGTACCATCTTCTGCGACAATTCAAACGGATCACGGGAGACACGGTGGTGACCTACGTCAACCGTCTGCGCTGTGAGCACGCCAAGCGTCTGCTTCGGGAGGGAGGACGCACAGTGCATCAGATCTCGGAGGCCTGCGGCTTTGAGAGCGATTCCTACTTTATCACCGTATTCAAAAAATTCACGGCGATGACGCCAACCGAGTACGCCGCCGTGTATCGGGGAGAGACGATATGAGGCTGGATACATGGATGCAACGAAATACCGAGCGCCTTGACGGACGCCGCGTGGTCATCACGGGGTCAACGGGAGGGCTGGGTCAGGCGCTCTGCCGCCATTTGCTGGGGCTGGGAGCCGAGTTGATCTTGGTCGATCGAAACGCCACGCGCTCCCATGCGCTCCGCGAGAGGCTTCTCTCGGAGTACGACAACGCGCGCGTCACCTGTATTTCGGCCGACATGGAGAGGCTTGACGAGGTGCGTGCCGCCACCGAGAAGCTGATCGACTTAGAGCCGGATGTGGTCATTCTCAACGCGGGCGCATACAATATACCGAGGCATGCCTGCGAGAGCGAATGCAATAACGTCTTTCAGATCAATTTCCTCTCGCCCTACTATATGGTGCGCCACCTGTTGCCGACGCTGAAAAAACGGAACGGACGGGTGGTGGCGGTGGGGAGCATCGCCCATCGCTATTCGGTGAGCGACCCTGCCGACGTGGATTTTTCCAAGAGACGTGCGTCCTCAAAGGTCTATGGAAACGCCAAGCGCTACCTGATGTTCTCGCTGTATGAATTGTTCAAGGAGGAACAGGAGGCGAGCCTTTCCGTGGTGCATCCCGGCATCTCCTTCACGGGCATCACGGCGCACTATCCCAAGGTGATCTTTGCCATCATCAAGCACCCCATGAAGGTGATCTTCATGAAGCCGCGACGGGCGATTTTGTCGGCGGTGAAGGGGATCTTCATCGAAACGCCCTACCACACATGGATCGGGCCGAGGGTGTTCGACGAAGTCGGAGGCCAAGCGGTC
>JAZSKO010000100.1:0-16039 GCA_045534875.1 Eubacteriales bacterium
AGTTTATCGCCATCAACTGTCACGGCATGCAGGACAAGATCGTGAAAGAGAATGTTGCGCCGATACGCGTTCAGTTAGCGCCTGAGGCGGACGAGGAGGCGAACTGATGGACATGGTGCTGGGGCGGCCGCAGCCGAAGCAGAAGGAGTTTATGATGGCTCGCACCAAGTATGTTGCCTTTGGCGGCGCGCGCGGCGGTGGCAAGTCTTGGGCGGTGAGAGAGAAGGCAAAGCGACTGGCGCTCAAGTGGGCGGGGATCAAGATACTGATCATTCGTAAGACCTACACCGATCTGCGCGAAAACCACATCATTCCTCTTCGCACCGAGATCCCGGGCCATGTGGCGGTATACAAGGAGACGGACAAGGCCTTTGTATTCTGCAACGGATCGCGCATCAAATGCTCTTATTTCGCCAACGACAGCGACGCGCTGCAGTATCAGGGGCAGGAGTATGATGTGATCTTTCTCGAAGAAGCGACGCAGTTTACCGAGATGGTATTCAACGTGCTCAAGGCCTGCTTGCGCGGCGCGAATGACTTCCCAAAGCGCATGTATCTGACCTGCAACCCGGACGGCGTGGGTTTTCATTGGGTGAAGCGCTTGTTTGTATCTCGCGATTACTTGCCCGAGGAGAACCCGGAGGAATACATGTTCATTCAGTCGCTGGTGGATGACAATCAGGTGCTTTCGGAGAAGAACCCCGATTATGTCAAGCAGCTGGATTCTTTGCCTGAGGACATGCGCAGACGCTGGCGATACGGATCATGGGACGTGGTCATGGGTCAGTATTTCGACGAATTTCGGAGGGATCTGCACGTGTGTGCGCCCTTTCCCATTCCCGACGATTGGCGGCGGTATATTGCGCTGGACTACGGTTTGGATATGCTTGCGGCCTATTGGATCGCGGTGGACAGAGAGCGGAACTGCTATGTTTACAAGGAGTATTGCTCACCCGATCTGCCGATCCACGCGGCGGCGCAGACGGTATTGGAGTACACCGAGAAGGGTGAGGACATTTATGCGGTATTGGCACCGCCTGACCTTTGGAACCGCTCGCAGGAGACGGGCAAGAGCAAGGCGATCCTTTTCTCTGAGGCCGGCTTGGAGCTGACCAAATCGAACAATGACCGCGAGGCGGGATGGCTGGCGATCAAGGAGCTGATGTTCAAGGACGAAAAGGGGAAATGCAGACTTCACATCTTTTCAAACTGTGAGAGGCTGATCAAGAATCTGCCCGAGCTGCAGCGCGACCCGAAGAGACCGAATGACGTGATGAACGAACCGCATGAGATCACGCATTCGCCCGACGCATTGCGATATTTTGCGATCTATTGGACCTCTCCTTCGGCTGAGGCGGCGCCGAGGCGGGTGAAGTATCGCGCGGACCATCTGGAGGATTATCTGAATGCCGGATCAGAGGAGATCCGGAAACTACTGATCAAGAGATATGGAGGACCACCTGAATTATGAGAACTGATTTTGAAGGCGGCAAGCTTGCTTTTTTCAAGGCGCTTTATGACGAAGCGCGGGCGGCCTGCGAGGATGAATATGCCGCGATGGAGCAGCATCTCGAGCAATACCGCGGCAGCCGAAAGATCGATGGCTCGGATGTGGAGGCAAAGCAGATCCGCAACATCACTTATGAGCTGATCGAGAGCCAGATCACGGGGTATATCCCGAACCCGTCGGTCTCGCCCAAGATGTGGAGCGAGCGGAACGAGCGGTGCGCGCGGTCGGTCGAGACGATGCTGCGCAACAAGCGGGACGAGCTGAACTATGAGATCCTGAACGACATGGATGAGAGATATTCCCCAATCTACGGCGGGTCGGTTTGGCTTGTGGAATGGGACAATTCCATCGTGACGCACAGCACGGTGGGCGATGTGAAGCTTTCCTGCCTTTCGCCCAAGCATTTTGTCGGCCAGCCGCACATTTACGATGTCGCGGACATGGAATACTGTTTCGTGACCTTTGAGACCACGAAGGAGGACATTGAGCGCCGATATGACGTGCGGCCGCAGGTAGCGGATGAGACGGAATCGGACGAGAACGCCGATGACAAGACGGCGACGCTCTATGTCTGCTACTACAAGGACGAGCATGACAAGATCTGCCAGTACATATGGTCTGGCGAAACCGAAATCCTTGACATCGAGGATTATTATGCCCGCAAGCGCAAGATCTGCCAGGCGTGCGGACAGCGCGAGGGGCATTGCGACTGCGAAAAGCCGAAATTCAAGCTGATCAACGAGGACTTTGAGGAGATCGACCGCGATATCGTGCGCTCGGACGGCAGTGTCATCCCAAGCCTGAGCGAGATGATCCGCGACGGGCGGGTGGTAACGGAACGGGTGAAGCAGCCGGTATTGGAGGCTGACGGCTCACCTGCCTTTGAGAGCCTGCCTGACGGCACGATGATCCCCTTGACGGTGGAGGCCGAGGTGCCGAAGACAGAGCCGACGCGCATTCCTTTTTACGCGATCGACGTCTTTCCGATCGTGATCCGCAAGAACACGTCACAGGAGGACAGTCTTTTCGGGCAGTCGGACTGTGAGTTTATTCGCCCTCAGCAGCAGGCGATCAACAAGGTGGAGAGCCGCATTCTGGAGAAGCTAATGGGCGCAGGTGTATTTCCGATACTGCCCGAGGACTGCTCGGTGGACACGGACAATTCCATTTTCAAACGCGTTTACCGCGCCCAGCCCGGCACCTACAATCTTTTCGGACGGATGGATCTGCAGGTGAGCATAGCGCAGGACATAGAGATGTCGGAGCGGCTTTATGACCAGGCGAAGCGCATTCTCGGCATCAATGATTCTTTTCAGGGCCAGTATGACGCATCGGCCAAGAGCGGCGTGGCGAAGCAGATCCAGGTGCAGCAGGCGGCGGGCCGTCTTGACTCGAAGCGGCAGATGAAGAACACGCTGTATTCCTCTCTGGACTACATTATTTTCCGCTTTTATCTGGCCTATGCGGACGAGCCTCGGCCCGCGGTATACCGCGACGCGCAGGGGCGCTTGCAAAACCGTGTTTTCCGCAGGCATGATTTTATTGACCGCGACGAGGCGGGGAAATGGTATTACAACGATCAGTTTCTTTTCCGCACCGACGCGACGGTGGATGTGGACAAGCAGCGCGATACGATCTGGCAGGAAAACCGCCTGAACTTCCAGCAGGGCGCTTACGGAGACCCGGCGCTGCCGCAGACGCAGCTGATCTTCTGGCAGAACATGGAACGGGCGCATTACCCATGGGCGGATGAGAATGTAGAACGCATCAAGGGCGAGATCGAGCGGCAGAATGAAATCGCGCAGTATCAGCAGCAGATCGCGCAGATGCAGACCGAAATCGAAAACAGAGCGGGATATGCTGCGCTTCTCGCTGAGAATATGAGCAAGGGAGGCAGACAGGCATGACGGCTTATGAGAGAGAGATGAAACGCATCGCGGAAAAGATGAAAAATAAGGGCTATGTGGCGGATGAGCAGCGCGATGTGGAGACACAGCTGGAGGCGATCGCCAACGGTGACGCGGAAATGACGGATGAGCTGAGGACAAGGGCGGAGGATCTCGGTATTGATGTGAGCGCTTATGAGAGAGCACCGACATCACAGCCGACGACCGCACCAACTACCACTCAGAACCCTGTGACGAAGCCTTCTGCTCCGAGCACACTGCCGTCACAGCCTACGGCATCGACGCCTTCGACAACGGAAAAAACGCCGACGGATTTTGCAATTGATACCTCTTATGCTGCAAATGAGACAACGCCGACGATCACACCTGCGCCGACGGTGACGGAGAAAAAACTTGCCGATGATGTTACATACGCGGGGAATGAATCAAATGATTTTAAAGCGGATCCTACGCCGACGATTACAGCTGCGCCGACATCTAAACCGACAGTATCGGATGATAATATGACATATGCGGGGAATGAGGGGGAAACAAAACCCGTGACCACACCTTCGACTGAACAGACGGGCAGTATACCGTCTTATCAGGAATATGTTGACTCTGTCAACAGAGAAAAGGCAGCGGCGAGCAATGCGATCTATACGGCGCAGACTGCTTATTGGGATGAACGTACCAAGGAGGCGTTGGCTGCTTTGGATCGGCAAAAGGCATCGGCTGAGAGCTATGCGGCCAATGAGAGAGATACGACGAAAAAGGCTGCTGAAGCTCTGAAAGATTCCAGCTATGAGTCGGCCGCGGCGCAGAAAGAGATAACATATGCCGAGGCCGAGAAGGACCGCGAGAGGGCGAGTGTTGACGCATCGTCTGCCTATGCGGAGAACCGCGCGGGATATGGCACGAATGCCGAGAGAATGGCCAATATGGGCATGACCGCGAGCGGCTACAGCGATTATGAGGACTCAAAGGCTTATGCGCAGCAGAGGGCCGAGATACAAGGCGCGAATGCTAAGGCACAGCAGGAGATGCGCTATGCCGATTATGAGGAGAGAGAATCGCAGAGAGCGGCTGATACGGACTATGCGAAGGCAATTAACGACGCGGACCTCAGCTATGCGCGAAACATGTATGATATTTCCTCTTCTTACGAGAAAGACAAGATGGCGGCTGGGCAGGCAGGATCTGAGGGCAAGCTTTCGGCGGCTTTGACATATATGCAGAGCCTTGGGAATGATGCAGTGTCAAAAGAGGCGAAGAAGGAAACGCTCATGCAGATGGCTTCGAACGGTGAGGCCAGTGCCGAGCTGGTGGCCATGCTTGGCAAGCAGTATGGCATGAGTGAGGAAGAGATCGCCCAGATCGCCGGTCTTGCGACAAAATACAGCGATCAGGCGGCGGCCGATCAAAAGACACAGAACATTTCGGCGCTCACGCAGATGGCGGCAAGCGGTGAAGCCAATTCCGAGCTGCTGACGACGCTCGGCAAGCTTTATGGCTTGACGGATGATGAGATCGCCAACATCACCGGCATTGCAAACAACAAGCAGACCGAGGCTGAGACAAAGGCCGAGGAGGAGAAGTCGGCGGCGATCCGGGAGCAGATCAACTCTTTGGGCAATGACTACACGGCAAGCGATGTCGATTATCTCGATATTCCCGACGAGCAGAAGCAGGAGCTGAAGCAGGCGGCGTATGACAAGGTCATTGAGCAGGCAAAGGCGAGCATTGCGCAGAACGGCGGGCAGCTTGGCACGCTGGATGATGTGGATGCGCTCTATCAGAGTAGGGAGATCGACGAGGCGACATACAGAGAGATCTATCGCGAGAATCTGAATGCGTTGACGGCCGGCGCCAAGACGGCAGAGGATATTGAATCGGTGGAGCAGCAGCTGCAGAATTATGCTTCGAAGGGATTGATCACAACGGCAGAGAGACAGGAGGCAACAAAGCAGCTGTATGCTTCTGCCGTTCAGTCGGTTGATGGTGCGGACAAGGTGACCTTTAACGGCTTGATGACTGCAACCGTGAAGTTCGGCACTTCGAGCTATAACGTAAAGATCGCCGGTGCCGCCGGGAAAAATATTCAATCGCTCCTGAACAAGGTCACTCCTTCTGCCAAGGATGGCGATATGGCACGCTTTGACGGACAGATCTATGTCAAGCGCAATGACAAGTGGCGCGTGGTGACAGATGCGTATGGCGACGGCTTCTATCAGGCATATGAACGCTTTTACGGCGATATCGGCAATAGAGAGACCACGACCGGCGGAAACAATTTGACCGGCGGCGGAGTGAGCAACAAGACAAACGTGGCAACCAAATAAAGGAGGCAACGAATGGCATTAACACTTAGAACAGGCGGGGGATTGCTTTCCCCCGCCTCGGCGGTGAATCAGAATAAGGGCACCAACAACGGCGGCTTGATCGGCGGTGTGGGATATCTGGGTGAAAAGACGGCGCTCGGTTTTTTGAGCGGCGTGGAGGGCATCTGGGACTACACGGCGGGCGGTGTGGCCAAGCTGTTTGGCGCGGACAAATGGGCTGAGCGGCAATTTGTCAACGATTGGGTGGACTATGCGCACGCTGACGAATGGTATGACCCAGGAAAGGGCTGGCAGGTAGCCGGCGATGTGGCGGGCGGTATCGGCACGAGCTTGCCTGCGATCGCGGGTGTCGGCATTGGCGCACTTACCGTATCACTGACAGGCGGCGCGGGGCTTGGCATTGGCGCGCCGATCATTGCGGGCTCGATCGCCGGGCTTGGCGCAGCTGGCAACGCGACCAAGGAGGCTTATCGCAAAAGCGGCACGCTGGGCGGCAAGGAATTTGCATATGGCGCGCTCTCGGGAGCGACCGAGGCGGGCATTGAGGCGCTGACCGCGGGCATTGGCACGGGCACCGGCCGCATCATCAGCTCGCTTTCAAAGAAGGCGGCAGGCGACACGGTGAAGACGCTGACCAAGAGCGGCGCGCGGAGCGTGATCGGCCATCTGGCGGCAGACTTCGCATCCGAAGCGGTGGAGGAAGGCTTGGCAGAGGCGCTGAATCCTATTTATCAGCGCCTGACCGTAGACCCCAACGCCAAGAACGCGACGGCGGGCGAGATCGCCTATGCGGCCTTGATCGGCGGCCTTTCGGGACTGGTGATGAGCGGCGGCACGGCCGCTGTGAACACCATGGCCAACCTCAACAGCGGCGCCGCGGCTGTGGAGAGCGGCACGGCTGACGCCATTATCAAGACGGCATCGCAATTGTCGGCCTATGAGGACGCGAATGACACGGGATATGACTCTTTCCGCAACATCAGCGCGGGCTTTAAGACGCTTTCTGAGAGCCTCAAGAGCACGGGAGGACAAATTACCACAGCAAAGCAGAAAATGCTTCTCGGCAGCCTCAAGCAGGCTGAGACGGCGGCATTTATCGAGCCTTTTGTGGAAAGAAGTGCAACCAATCTGCTTATCAACGCCGAGGGCGCGGCGCAGAGATTCACTCAGCTCGGCATGAAGGACGGCGACGGAAACCCGCTGAGCTTTACGGCAGAGGAGATCCGCTCGGGTGTGGATGCCGACCTGCTGGCGCGGGCAACCTCAGGCCAACTGAGCGGCAGCGAGCGCAAGAAATTCGTCAAGCAGCTTCGCGCGGCGATGGCTACCAATTCGGCATTGACTACGCTGGCGGTGGCTGACGCGACCGGCCGCATCACCATGGACACCCGCAGATTTGCCGAGGCGGCACGCGAGGGAGCGGAGATCGCGACAACGGCTGATCTGAACTATTTTGCCGAAAACGCAAGCGCGGATGAGATCAGCGCTTTGGCAGATGATCTCGGCATTGAGGATTGGGCCTCTTTGACTTTGGAGGAATTCCAAGCAAAGGCGGCTGACTATGCGCAGAGCGAGCGCGGGCGTGAGATGTCCTTCCAATCCAAGCGCATTCAGGAGGCGAAGGCGGCAGAGAACACCGCGGCGCAGCCCTTGCCGCAGAGATTCGGCAGCGGCACACCCGAGGGTGCGACACACTATCGCTCGGAGGATGGCCGCATGGACATGGCGCTCATTCGCGAGGGTGACAGATATCACCTTTACGATTATGCGAGCGGTCGCATCAGCGGCGAGATGACGCTTGGCAAGGTGAATGCTTTGGTATCCGACTACAACGCGCAGGCGGCCTCTGAGCGGGCTGAGAGAGCACGCATGGCCGAGGATGAGCGCCGCGAGAAATTGAGCGCTGTCCGCTATAACGGATTGGCTTCTGAGCATATCAAGGACTGGAACCGTCTTTCGGAGCCCGTGAAGCAAATGGTGCGCATGACGATGCGGCAGGCTGAGGCGGCGGGGCTTTCGGAAAAGGATGTGATCACCTTCGGCCGCGTGGCGGCGCATTCGGGTATGAACATTGTATTCTCCTCGGTGCAGTCGGCGGCGGGTGACGGTATGCTTCGCGGCGACACCATTTATATTGACCCGCAGGCAAACAAGGACCGCATCGAAAAGAGATTACTTGTTCACGAGATGGCGCACGCGCTGATGAAGGGCGCTGACGGCTGGGCCTTCATGAATGATGTATTTTATCAGGCAGACCCGGAGAAGGCGCGGAAGGTGGCGGAGCAGTATATCCGATTCTACCGCGATCAGGGCTATTCCGCAGAGCAGTATATGCCGATTGTCAACGAGGAGATCGCCGCGGCGCACCTGGAGGAGACGCTTGGCAGCATTGACGCATGGGATTACATTCTCAAAGAATCCGAGCCGAGTCTGAAGGAAAAGGTTTTGCGGTTCTTCGGCAAGTCGGCACAGGACTATGCGGGCGCCGAGGATCTCTCAAGCGAGGCGCGGAAGCTGCTGTTCTCTTACAAGAAGATGTTCGACCAACTCGCCGAGCGCAACCGCGGAAACAACGCGGTAGAGATGGCGAGGGCGGATGCGGATGTCGCAGGGGAGAGCCGCTATGCATTTGCCGGTGAAAAAGCCAAGACGGCGGATAAGATGAAGCTTGATACGGCAAAGCAGATGATCCGTGACGGAAAGGATTCTGAAACGGTAAGAAAAGAGACCGGATGGTTCCGCGGTATGGATGGAAAGTGGAGGTTTGAGATCGATGACAGCGCATCAAACTATTTCCGGAGTGGGGATGCTGCTTTCTCAAAGAATCATCCTGAATATGCGGAGCATTCGAATCTGACATTGAAATTCATCAATGGAGATATTACCAATTCCGAATTGACTCGTCTGCAAGAGCTTAGTAAAATTTGGGGAGGCGAGAAAAACCGTCTTTCCAATAATGTTCGCGGCGGCGTGGCCACGCTGAAGGATATGATCCAGCATGACGCATTGTTTGAAGCATATCCGCAGCTTCGCAATATTCGTGTTCTGATCGAGAATGTGGATGGCGGTGCTAAGGGAGAGTATGCCGAGAAAAAGCATACCATCAAAATCAGCAGCAAGCTTTCACCGAAAGAGGCAAGAAAAACCTTGCTTCATGAGATCCAGCATGCTGTTCAGAGTATCGAGGGCTTTACTTCCGGCGGAAATTTGGAATCCAATAGAGCTGCTGTTGAGGAAGTGATGAATATCATGGAATTGACCGAACAGCAGAGAAAAATGGTTTCTCTTGATCTGCTGGCAAAATATTCGGACATGGTAAAACGACCTATTTACGATAAGCTGCTGGCTTTGGCTCAAAAGAATGAATTTAATACGGTCAAAGAATACATCAACAGCCTTGGCGATTATTCGTATTACGAACGTATTGCGGGAGAAGTCGAGGCAAGGGATGTTGCAAGACGATCTGACATGGATTCAGAGCAAAGAAAAAACACCCGCCCGGATGTTGATCGGGAGGATGTGGCGTTTGCGGATTCTTCGGTTACGGGGGAGAGGTTGGCACTACCGGAGAAACACTATTCCTATGAAACACTAACAGGCAAAAAGGATATTCCCGTGGTTAAACTTCCTGACGAAGTTCCTACGGATGATCAAGGAAAAATCGACAAAGCAGCTGTGATTGCAACAGGAAGAACTTTTGCCAGAGCACAAAAAAATGCAAAAAACACGGAAACGGAGACGTATGTGTTTGTTCCGGATATTCAAGAAGACGTGATGATCCGAAGCAGGGGGCTGAGTCACGGTCTTGGACGAAACGCACAGGACACGGCGAGTGCTACTATGGTGATCGGTGAACTGTTGAAAAACAGTATAGCCGTGAACGAGTTGAATGGCAGAACGACAGACAAGCGCAAGACAGATATGTCTTATGTTCTCCTGGCGGTCGGGCAAAATAAAAAGAGCCCGTATCTTGTCAGAATCGTTGTTGACAAGACGACAGGCACACTATCAGAGGTCAGTACATATGGACTTTATGCGGTCAATGCAAAGAAAAACGGAGCGCTTTTTATGCCCAAGGGCAACGAGGCTGTTAGCGAATATCGCTCATATCCTTACTTACGCTCCACCATTAGTATAGCAGATCTTTTAGAAAATGTCAAGGGGTTGGCATTGGCAAATGAGATTTTTTCAAATGATGTGCTTGCAAAGTTGGGGGTTGAACGAACGAGGGGTACGCTTTCTGAGAATGTTAGATACGCCCTCCCCGAAGAAGGATCTGAGGGGAAGAAGGGGGATAAAAAGAAATATCATATGTCTCCAGGGCAGGTGCGGGCAAGTGTGGCAAACAGCATTCACAGGAAGGCTTATTCAAAGGCGGATGCGCGGGCGGTTCTTGGAGATCTGACCGGTGTGGAGCTTTTGAACGGCAAGACGCAAGAGAGTTTGGCAAACTATCTCTGGCAGGGCTTCAACACTTGCGAGACGATGGCAGAGCGGGAGAGGTTTGCTAAGAGCTTCAGCACTAAATTGGCAGATAAATTGTTTGAAGTTGAAATCGACAATGAGAATGCCGATATGTATCGCGAGCGCGCACAGATGATTGGAGAAGGCATTAGAGGTATTTTGATTGCAGGTACCGAATATGCAGATCGCATTCGCAAAATGATTGGTGCAAGCAAATACAAAGATTTTTTGTCGGATTGGGGGTTCAAGCGAAACAAGACCGGCAAAAAAGCCATTTCTCTGCGGCAATTTGTTTCTCAAATATCTGAAATGCCCGGCATGTCGCATTTGAAAAACATGGATCTTGCGGAGGCTATGATTGAGATCGACAGAATTTATATTGAGGCATTGGACAATTCGCATGAAAAGAAAGGAGCATTCGACGATCTTAATGCTGCGCAAAAGGAACAGCTTGCACTTGGATTTGAAAACAGCATTTTAAAGGCGTTTGAACAGAAAGGAACGCAATCTGATTTTTCAAAGCAAGTGGACAGAGCAATTGGAGATATTGCGATGAATGCAGATCGCTCTTTGCGCAGGATGCAGAAAGAGCTTGATGCAGCAAATCAAAGATATCAAAACACATTGGGTGATGATAAGGTTGTGATCAATAAGGGGCTGGCAAAAAAGCAACAGGCTGAATTCAAGTCGGACCGTGTTTATTCGCGTGTTGATGTCTCACGCGCGTTTGAATCGATTCCCGTTTACAACAACATCCCCTCTGAGGTGAGAAGTGCGCTTGAATCAGAAGTATGGGAGGGACTCAATGCCCGAACCACGCAGGGCGCGAGGGAGTTATATCTGGTCGATCAAGTCAGCAATAAGCTGTTTCAAACAATCCTCAATGAAGCTCTTACCGACGAAAGAATGCGCGAGTGGAATGATATTGAGAACCAAAAGCGTGTTGCCAAAAAGGAACTCGTTGGGGAAGAGCGCAAGGTAAGGATCAAGACTTTGAACGAGCAGCAGGATTCCATATTAGATGACCATGCATCTCGATTCACAGAATCGCTTGACCAAATGGAGATTAACCGCATTTTAGACAATGCGGCAAAGGCAATTCCTATGCTTCTGACGGCAGGAAGAATGTCAAAAAAAGCTGCTATGGAGACAGAATTTGATATGTCTACCGCCGGATACTGGAAGAGAGAATATGAGAATACCATTGAGCGCAACAAAGTGCTTAATCAGCTTTCTGCCAAGGCGCAGAAGATGAAGGATCTGAAGCTTGGCACCTTTTCCAACGCCACGCAGATGGATAGCGAGGTATTCAAGGGAGTTATGATGGAACTTTCGAGCATTGAATATCGCGGTAATCTGAGCGTGACAAAGGCAAAGAATGCTTTGCGAGAGCTTGCAAAGTGGTATGAGTCAGAAGATGTGAAGAGCGGCATCTTACTGTATCAGGATGAGGAAAACCGAGGATTCTTTGACCGTGGCATTGTCGAAATGCTGGCAGAGTTGACAGAGACAAACGAGTCGTTCACCAACGAGCAATTGAGCACACTGCTGGACGTTATGTCGTATTTCACAAAGTTTGTTGAACGTTATGGCAAGGTATATCGAAATAGCCGATGGGTTGATGCCAAGCCCGAGGCGGAAAGGTTCGTGAAGATCTTACGTGAAAACGAAAAGATTGGACTGAGCTTGACAGAGCGTGTTATGCGCACGTTGCGGTATTTGGAAAATTTCGGCGACCCTGCTGCTGTGGTGCGTCAGATGGATATGTATCAGGATGGCTTTTATACCGAGATGTATGAAGAGCTTCGCGCGGCGGCAGAAGATGCGGATGTGCAGCTGATGAATGTGATGCGCGACTATGATGCTTTTATGAAAAAAAATCCGAGATACATGCGAGAGGCGGCCAATCAGACGGTAAAATGGGCAGAAGAGCAATTTACGGCGCGTATGCCCAAAATGGTAGCTATCAGTCTTTACATGACCTCTAAGCGCGAACAGGCGCAGGCGGGACTTGCTATTAACGGCTTCAAATTTGAGGATGCGGAAGGTAAAATACGGCGCGGTGGCGGTATTTTGAAAGGACTTGAGGACCCCAAAAAGGCATCCCAAAAGGCGATAGCATCAGCGATGGAGGATCTTCGCCGGCAGCTTCGACAGTCGTTTACCAAGGAGGATATGGAATATATCAAGATCCTTGAAAGGGCATATAGCTATGATCTGCGCTCGCTCAAGGCAAAGAGAGATATGCAACGTCAGGGATTCACTAACGCTACGGATGGATATTATTATCCGATTCGCCGCGCAGATTCTGCCACAAGCGTAGACGTATCTGTTTTTGCCGAGTTGGACCGCGTGAGCAATGCATCATTCAACAAAAACACGGTGAAGGGAGCGCGCGGCAAGCTTCAGATCGAGGATGCGGATGCGCTGTTTCACCGCCACGCAAAGGCTGTGACACAATATTATTCGCTGTCGCCTGCCATTGAAAACTTTAATGTTTTGTTTAACATGGATATTTCGGGCAATCCGAACAATTCCGTCAGCGTGGCCACGGTTGGAGAGAACCAATGGAAAGATGCAAAGGAATATTTCCGTGATCTGATCGGTGATATTCAGGGTAAGCCAAAGAACGCGGGGGGATTTAACCGTATTCTTTCTTCTTTTCGCTCAAAATATGCCATGTATCAGCTTGGCGCGAACCCGAAGACGGTTGTGACACAGCTTTCCTCTCTCTTTGCTTCGAGCAGTATTCTTGAGCCTACGGCGATCATGTCTGGCTTGAAATACGAGGGCAAGGATGTGGACCAATACTGCAAGCTGGCCGAGCTGCGCCATTATGACGCGGCGGCGGTGAAGGCGCAGGGCGTTTTGGATCGCGTCGGCGCTGCGGGTGAGCTTTTGATGAAGCCCATCGGCGGGATGGACCGCTTGGTGGTAAGGATTTTGTGGGGCGCTTGCCAGGTTCAAGTATCAAAGGATCAGAAGCTGAAGATCGGCACCGAGGAAAACAAGGTGGCGGCGGGCAAGCTCTTGGAGCAGGTTCTCTTTGAGACCCAGCAGAACTCGCTTGCGACCGAGCGAAGCGCGGCGATGAGATCCGGCAGCGAATTTGCCAAGGCGATCACGATGTTCTCAGCCGACGGCATGAAGGTGACCGGGCGCGTATTGGACGGATTCGGCGAGGTATCTGTGCTCAAGCGCAGGATCAAGGCCGCGGGCGAGGGTGAAAAGGAGGCTTTGCAGGAGCAGCTGAAGGCGGCGATGAAGAAAGCCCGCCGCGCGGTGGCTGCCTTGATCGGTTCGGCGGCCTTTGGCGTGGCTGTGGCAGAGCTTTTTCGCTGGCTTTACAACAAGAAGCGCGAGGAGGATGAGAGCGTGGTGCTTGATCTCACGGGCGAATTGGTCGGCAATATGATGGGCGGTCTGCCTTTGTTCCGCGATCTCTATGACCGCATCGTGGACGGCTATGAGATGGACCACCTCACAGTTTCGATGCTCAATGATCTTTTCGGTACCTTTGATTCGGCGCTGGATCTGACGGGAAAGGCTTTCAAGGGAGAGGCGGAAAGCACCGATTATACCTCATGGGCCAAGCAGACGGCTTATGTGGCCGGCCAATTCACCGGCATTCCCGTTCGGAACATTTACAATGTGCTGACGGGCTTGACGCGGCGGTTCAGCCCGAATGCGGGATATCAGATCGACAGGTTCTTTTACAAGAAGAACTACCGAAACGATCTGAAAAAGGCCATTGAGGCGGGAGACGCCAAGAGAGTTGCCCTTTTGACGGGCATCATTCACGGCAAGGACGCGACCGGGGAGATCGGCGAGGAGAACATGGCAGAGCTGAATCGGCTGGCGATGGCGGGCTACTCGGTATTGCCGCGCACGGTGAGCGACAAGGTGACGGTGAACGGCGAGGAGGTCGAGCTGGCGCCGGAGCAGGCAGAGGCTTTGGCTGAGGCCTATGACGAGCGCTGGAGCGGGGCGGTGGCAGAGCTGATGTCGTACTCTGTATTTGCGAATCTGGACGACAAACACAAGCAGAAGGCCATTCGCAAGGCTCACGATATCGCCTATGAGGAGGCACTTCTGAGCCTCGGCATGGACCGCTCGGAGCGGAGCGTGGTATTGGCCTCGGCGATCGGGATTGGCCGCGCGGCGGCATATTATGCGGCGGTGAGCGGCATATCGGCCGACGTGGACAAGAAGGGCGTGACGATCGAGGGCAGCCGCAGGCGCAAGATCCTTGAAGCTATTGACTCCTTGGAGGTGCGCCGCGAGGAGAAGCTGATGCTGATCACGGTATCGGGCTACAGTCTCAAGGACGGCGATATCCGCGGGATGACGGCGGAGCGGGAGAAGCGGTTGCTGCTCTCTTACATCCTCAAGATGAGCGGGAAGAGTGCTTCGGAGAAGGCGGCCATTGCCGAGATGTGCGGCTTTGAGGTGAAGGACGGTAAGATCATGAGGAGCAGTCTTGTGAGTGCTTAAAACGCCGCCAAAACGCCGTAAATTCGTTATAAATAAGGACAATTTCGAGTAACTTTTATGTTATAATAAGAGACAGGAGGGATGCAATATGGCAATTTCGATCGTTCCGACACCCAAGGCGGAAAAGACGGAGCTGACACGGCTCATTTGTCCCAAATGCGGAGAGAAGGCGCGAGGCGTGGCTTTGCGCAAGGACAGCCGCGTGGAGGGGCTGATGTTTCACTGCAGAAAGTGCGGCGAGCATCTGACTGTAACAACTAAATAACCTATATTGAGGTCATATGTCCATAGAGACGAGAACCACACAAGCCCGGAGGCATTTCGGGCACGTGTGGTTCTTTTTTTATACCTCAGACGGGAGAAAGGAGGAAAGGCCATGAAAGAGAATCGCTTTGCAACCAACAAAGGCGGCGTGATCCATGCCCCCAAGGCGACCGGCAAGGGCGACCCCAAGACGCCCTCGACCAAGGGCGCGGATCTGCGCAACGGCACCAAGAAGAAATAAAAACATGACAGTCGCGAAAGGCGGCGAAAGGAGAGACGAATATGGATAACGAGAAAAATCCGGAGATCAGGGAAGACGCGCCCCAAGAGGAGCGGGAGGACGAACTCGGCGAGGAGCTCGACGAGGGAGCCGAGGAAGAGCTTGATCTTGATGAGGACGGCAACATCATGATCCCCGACGAGGAGGAAGAGGCCGAAGAGGAGGCCGAGGACGAGCCCGAAGAAGAGGAGGAGTCGGGGGGGGACGCTGAGGAGGAACCGAGCGGGGAGGAAGATGCAGAAGACCATGCCGCCGAGCCCCCTGCGGAGGACCCCGAAAAGGCGACGCTGCGCGCCGAGAAGGACGAGGCCACCCGCAAATATGAAGCCCTTTTGGCGCAGGCGCGCGAGACCTTGAAGAAGCTCGGGCACAACGCCGACGACCCGCTGGCGGCTCTGGTGCAGATCGCGGCGGAGAGCGAGGGCAAGAGCGCCGAGGAGTATCTTCGCGAGAAGGCCGAGAAGCAATCGGCCGAGGAGGCGCAGGCCTTTATGCGCCGCACGCAGTTTCAGGCAAAGAAGGCGGCTGATCTGGCCGCTGTGCACGCCGCTTATCCCGACACGCGCGGATATGACGATGTGGACAAGCTGCCGAATGCCGCGGAATTCAAGCGCCTGCGCGATCTTGGCCTTTCGCCCAAGCAGGCCTATATCGCCGCGAACCCCGACGGGGTGCGCGAATCGGTGGCGGCCGCGACCAAGCAGCAGTCGCTGAACGACACCAAAAACCACATGAAGCCCGCCGTTTCCAAGGGCGCGAAGGACAATTCGATTCGGCCGAAGTCGGAGGCCAAGCGGTC
>JAZSKO010000001.1:0-5278 GCA_045534875.1 Eubacteriales bacterium
GGTTCTTGGTAGAGGGGAGGTTTGGAGGGGAGACCCCTTCTTTCCTAAGAAGGGGTCTTTCCTCCAAGGTCTTTCCTCATCCAAGGTCTTCCCCCATCCAACCTTACTTCGCAAAATCCACAGCGCGGGTTTCGCGGATCAGATTGAGTTTAATTTGACCGGGGTACTTGACCTCAGCCTCGATCTTCTTAGCCATTTCGCGAGCGATCAGGGTCATATCCTCATCGGAGACCTGCTCGGGCTTGACCATCACGCGGATCTCGCGACCTGCCTGAATGGCGAACGCCTTTTCCACGCCCTGGAAGCCGGTAGCGATCTCCTCGAGCTTCTCCAAGCGCTTGATGTAGTTCTCCATATCCTCGCGACGAGCGCCGGGACGGGCGGCAGAGACAGCGTCAGCGGCCTGTACCAGAACGGCGATCAGTGTTTGCGGCTCAACGTCGTTGTGGTGCGCCTCGATGGCGTGAACCACCTCGCAGCTCTCCTTGTACTTCTTTGCGGCGTTTACGCCGATCTCCACGTGAGAGCCCTCAACGTCCTGCGGGAAGGCCTTGCCGATATCGTGCAAGAGACCTGCGCGGCGCGCGATGGTGCCGTCGAGCCCCAGCTCCTCGGCCATGATGCCGGCGAGCCAAGAGACCTCAATGGAGTGCTTCAATACGTTCTGACCGTAGCTGGTACGGTAGCGAAGCCGACCCAACAGGCGGACCAGCTCGGGATGGATGCCATGCACGTTTGTCTCGAAGGTAGCGCGTTCGCCGGCCTGCTTGATAACGGCCTCCACCTCTTTTTTGGATTTCTCCACCATCTCCTCGATGCGGGATGGGTGGATGCGCCCGTCGGAGATCAGCTTTTCCAGCGCCAGCCGCGCGATCTCGCGGCGAACGGGATCAAAGCCCGACAGGGTAATGGCCTCGGGCGTGTCGTCGATGATCAGCTCCACGCCGGTCAGGGTTTCCAGCTTCTGAATGTTGCGACCCTCGCGACCGATAATGCGTCCCTTCATGTCCTCGCTGGGAAGCGTGACCACCGAGATGGTGGATTCGGCAACGTGGTCGGCGGCGCATCTCTGAATGGCGAGAGAGAGCAGGTTTCTGGCCTTTGCCTCGGCCTCCTCCTTGAACTGGGTTTCCAGCTCATCCAAGCGCTGTGCCATTTCGTGGCGGGTTTCTGCCTCCACTCTGGAAAGCAGCTCATCCTTTGCCTCGGCGGCAGACAGACCCGAGATCTCCTCCAAGCGAGTCAGATGCTGCGTCAGCACCTCCTGGATCTGCTCACGGAGAGCCTCGTTCTCACTCAGGCGAGCATCGAGCTGCTCGTTCTTCTTTTCCAAGGCCTCGGTCTTGCGATCGAGCGTCTCTTCCTTCTGGTCGAGTCTGCGCTCCTGACGCGAAACCTCCGCGCGGCGATCCTTGATCTCGCGCTCAGCCTCCGAGCGCAGGCGCAGGACCTCGTCCTTTGCTTCGAGGACCATGTCCTTCTTGCGTCTCTCGGCTTCCTTCTTGCCTTCTTCCAAGATGCGTTTGACTTCTTCCTCGGCGGTTGCGATCTTCAATTTTCCGCTCTTGATCTTGGCCTGACGCACAGCGGCCGTAATGCCCCAAAACGCGCCAATGCCCACAAGAGCGCCGACAGCAACGCCGACGATCAAGCTCACAATGTCCATAAAACACCTCCTTATAGTAAGATAAAAATATTCTTGTATGAAAAAAGCGGAATACGCGTATCATACTTATTTTATTATACACAAAAACCCCCGAATTGTCAAGACCCTGCAAGGGGCTTTTTTTGACATCGGGGAATTTTTGGTAAATTTTTTGACCGTCGCTCCCCGCCTGCGGAGCAGACGAAGGGGCAACGGCCAAACGACTTGGGGGATTCGGGTTATGCCCAAGCCATGGTGGTGGGCTTCGGCTCGTCGATGATGATGGGGTTGAGGAAGGCGACAGCCTTACGGAGACCCTCGTCGATCGACATCAGGCTGTCCTCATGCTCGATGGACAGAACGCGGTCGTAGCCGCACAGACGCAGGTTGGAAACGAGATCTCTCCAATAGGTCTCGCCGTTGCCGTAGCCAACGGTGCGGAAGACCCATGCGCGGTGCAATTCATCGCCGTAGTGCTTGGTGTCGAGAACGCCGTTCTTGGCGGTGTTGTAGGTGTCGATCTTGGTGTCCTTTGCGTGGACGTGGTAGATCGCGCCTGCCAGCTCACGGATGGCGGCAACGGGATCCATACCCTGCCAGATCAGGTGAGAGGGATCGAAGTTCGCGCCGATCACGTCGCCAACGGCGGCTCTGAGGCGCAGAAGGGTCTCGGGATTGTAAACGCAGAAGCCGGGGTGCATCTCAAAGGCGATGTGGGGGACGTTGTGCGCCTTGGCGAACGCGCCCGCCTCCTTCCAGTAGGGGATGAGCTTCTCGTTCCACTGCCAATCCAGAATGGCGAGGAAGTCCTCGGGCCAGGGGCAGGTGACCCAGTTGGGGTACTTGGCGGTCTCGCAATCGCCGGGGCAACCCGAGAAGGTGATCACCGTGTCAACGCCCATTTTCTCAGCCAGAAGAACGGCGGCGCGGAAGTCATCGTCAAACTGCTTGGCGATCGCCTTGTCGGGGTGAAGGGCGTTTCCGTGAGCGGCCAGCGCGCAAACGGTGACGTCATACTTTTTCAGAGTGGCTTGGAAGGCCTCGTACTTTGCCTCGTCTGCCAGAAGCTCCGCAGGGTTGCAGTGAGCCTTTCCGGGGTATCCGCCGGCACCCAGCTCCACGGTGTGAACTCCCAGACCCGTCAGGATTTGCAGGGTCTCGTCCAAGGATTTTGTACCGTAAAGGTTAGCAAGAACGCTTAATTTCATGGTAATCTCCTTTTATTGTCTGTATTTGGTATCTTTATCATACCATTTTTTTGACCAAATTGCAAGACCTCCTGCAAGATTTGTTACAAGAAAAATGCATCTTTTTTGTGCTTTGCCCTTGTAAAATGGCGGGGGTTGTGATAAAATAATAGGAGTAGAAGAAAGTTCCTCCCTTGTGGAGACGCAAACAGAGGAGAGTTTTATGAAGATCGGATTCGTATCTCTTGGATGTCCCAAGAACCAGCTCGACACCGAGGTCATGCTTCGGGAGGTGGTGGAGGCGGGGTATGAGATCACCCCGGAGGACATCGAGGCCGACGTGATCATCGTCAACACCTGCGCCTTTATCGAGAGCGCGAAGAAGGAGGCCATCGACAACATTCTCGACGTTGCTTGGCTCAAAGAGCATCGACGCCTCAAGGCGATCATCGTCACGGGCTGTCTTGCCGAGCGCTACGGCGAGGAGATCTTTCGCGAATTGCCAGAGGTCGACGCTGTTCTCGGCGTTGGAAGCATCCACCACATCGTGGAGGCGATCGAGGCCGTGACGGTCAAGCGCAAGAAGGGCTCGCACGCCACCTACTACTCGCATGAGGACAAGAACGAGGTTCGTCTCGGCGGCGACCGCGTGCTCACCACCCCCGACTACACCGCCTACATCAAGATCGCGGAGGGCTGCGACAACCGCTGCTCCTATTGCGCCATTCCCTCGATCCGCGGTCGCTTCCGCAGCCGCCCGATGGAGGATCTGATCGCCGAGGCAAAGCAATTGGAATCACTGGGCGTGAAGGAATTGACGGTCGTGGCGCAGGACATCACGCGCTACGGCTTGGATCTCTACGGGGAATATTCCTTGGCGAAGCTTCTGCATCGCATCACCGAGGAGACCTCCATTCCGTGGATCCGTCTCTTGTACTGCTACCCCGACAAGATCACCGACGATCTGATCGCCGAGATCCGTGACAATCCGCGCATCCTCAAATACATGGATCTGCCCCTGCAACACATCAGCGACCATATGCTCACCGCCATGAACCGTCACGGCGACAGCGCCACCATTCGCGAAACGCTTGCCAAATTGCGCCGCGAGATCCCGTCCTTGGTGATCCGTACCACCTTCATCGTCGGCTTCCCCGGCGAGACTGAGGAGGATTTTGAGGAGCTTTGCGCTTTCATCAAGGAGCAACGCTTCGACCATGCCGGCGCGTTTGCCTACTCCCGCGAGGAGGACACCCCTGCCTTCGATCTGCCCGATCAGATCGACGAGCAAGTCAAGCAGGATCGCTTGGATCTGCTCATGCGCCTGCAAGGGGACATCAACGAGGATTTGAACCGCGAGAAGGTCGGCTCGATCGTGACGGTTCTGTGCGAGGGCTACGATGCCGTTGCCGAGGTGCATTTCGGACGGAGCGAGGCCGACGCTCCCGAGATCGACGGAAAGGTCTATTTCAAGAGCGAGGAACGCATCCCCGAGGGGACGTTCGTTCGTGTGAAGGTTCGCCGCGTACTGGACTACGATCTGTACGGCGTTCGCGTTACCAAATAAGAAATCTGTTCATTTGAAAGTGAGGTTACCGTATGAAACTCAATCTTCCCAACAAGCTCACCGTTCTTCGGTTGATCTTGGTTCCTATCTTCGTTGTCATCATGATGGCTTCCGACGCCCTCTGGGCAAGCATTACGGGCTTGGTCCTCTTTATCGTCGCCTCTCTGACCGATATGCTGGACGGTAAGATCGCCCGTCGCTACAATCTCGTCACCGACTTTGGTAAGTTCCTCGACCCCTTGGCCGATAAGTTTATGGTGATCGGCGCGATGCTCGTGATCCTCTACAAGACCCTCTCCGCGCCCGACGCCCAGCCCGTGTTCCGCATCCTGTTCTTCTGGGGTGTGCTCATCATGATCTTCCGTGAGCTGGCCGTCACCTCCATGCGCTTGGTGGTCTCGGGCTCGAGCGGCATCGTGGTGGCCGCGAATATGCTCGGTAAGATCAAGACCTGCACCCAGATCGCCTGCGTCATCGCCTGCATCGCCGAGCCCCTGTTCTATGAGAACATCGCCGCCCTCAACGGCCTGATGCATTACCTCCCCCTCTCGATCCTGACGACCGCCCTTATGCTCATCTTTACCCTCTGGTCCGGCATCAACTATATCGCCTCCTATTGGAAATACCTCTCTCCTGAGAAGTGATGGGGAAGGGGAGAAGACCTTGGAGGGGAGACCCCTTCTTAGGAAAGAAGGGCTCCTCCCTCCCCAAACCCCTCCCTCTCCCAAGAACCTCAAAAAAGGAAGACCATCGCTTTCGATGGTCTTCCTTTTTTGAGTTGGTTGGTCGGGTAGGTGTTGGATTCTTAGCAAACGGGCTTCGTGTTTTTGCTTCATCATAACTATGGGGAAACAACAACAAAGCCTCCCCCCTTGGGGG
>JAZSKO010000124.1:0-1786 GCA_045534875.1 Eubacteriales bacterium
CGCGTGTGCCTTTCTCAAAGGCTTGCGGGGTGGAGGGGCAGAGCCCTCCTCGTCCTCCGCAGAGGGCGAAACTCCCCAAACGGCGCTTTTCTTTTTGTGAGGCAAACTCGCGAAGCGATTTGCAATGAGCGCGAAGCGCGAATTTCTTTTCATTTTGCGCCTACATGGTCAAAAGAAAAAGCGACTAAGGAGTTTTGCACCGTTACAAATAGAGCATCTCGTTTGCAACAGCAGACCTCTTAGCCGCTTTTCTCTTGCAGGAAGGAGGCGCAAGAGAAAAGCTCGCAAAAGAGAACGCCGTATAGGAATTTCGCCCGTTGCGACGGGCGAGGAGGGCTCTGCCCCTCCACCCCGCAAGCTTTTGAAAAAGCTTGACCAAAACTTTCCCTGCGGGTTTGTGCGAACATAGCAATGAACCGCCCCGTCTGCTCTCGCAGGCGGGGCGGTCCTCTTTTATTCCTCTGTCACTCTCCAATGCCGCCGTCCTGCCGACGTCATCTTGTAAAGCTCCTCGGCCGCCAGTCTCGCCTTCGTCACCACGCCCTCTTGCTTCGGGAAGCAGTAGTAAAGTGCCTCTCGGTTGCCGATTCCTATCACGTCTCCGATCTCATACCAATAGTAGTCTGCGTTCAGCCCGTGTGACGCGTTCGGCTTCTGCTCATACCGCAGCTTCCCTTCGCATCCCGTCAGCACAAAGCCGTCCTTGGTGTGCGTGAGGTGTCCCTCTCCCACCATGTAAAGTGCCTTTTGGTCCACGATCATGCCGATCCGAACGTCCAGCTCCATGCGGTAGTCGCCACGGTTGATCTCGTCCAGCACGCATTCTCTCTCCCAACGGTACCATTGCGGAACCGAGGAAAGACGCGGCTCGTCACCGCAGGCGTGAAGCTCACCGTATTCGTCCATCTCATAGGTGCCGTTGCACTTGCCGCACGAAATGCGCGTTCCCTTCCCCTTCATGCGACCTTCCTCGCCACAGCAGGGACATTTATACAGGATGCGCTCCAAGCCGTTCGCACGGTCGGGCTCGCTGATCTTCACCCGATGCTCTGCCTGCCATGCAAAGGAATCAAACGAAAAGGCCTCCTGCAACAGCGCGTCCAGCTCGGCGACACTGCTCCCGGCAATCTTCTCCCGATCCGCCAAGCACCGCACCCGCGCGTGTACCTTGACGCGCCGTTTTCTCAATTCATTGTAAAGCGGCTCACGGAAAAACGCGCCCTCGGTGGTGATCATGACCACCGGCACGTTCAAGATCTTCAAAAGACCTCCCAACCCCTTCGGGATCGACGTGGAGCATCCGTCGAAGGAATAGCCTGCCTCGGGATACATCAAAACGCTGATCTTTTTCCGATCCAAGGCGTGCTTCATGTCTCGGATCAGGGTCAGATCGGTGACAAATTTTTGCGTGGGGATGCATCCGATATGCCGCATGAGCCATCCCTTGCCCACCATTCCGTCGGTGGTGCAAACGATGCCGTATCGACGGGGATAGAGGATCTTGGATGCGATCTTGAGGTCGATAAAACCCGAATGGTTCATCAGAATCAGACACGGTTCGTCCGGCAAAGCACCGGGCTCGACGGTATAGGAAAAATCGGTTGCCCGAAGCTCTCCTTCGGAAAGCACGCGGATCAGCGTTTGAAGCAGAAACCACGGCTTGTTGGGACGTTGATGCTGGGGTCTCGGCAGAGCCATGACCTCCTCGTAGCTCTTGTGTACGGTCTTGATCTTCATACGTCGTCTCCTTTTTGTAAACCTTACCTACCAACAGGATACCATTTCT
>JAZSKO010000128.1:0-6475 GCA_045534875.1 Eubacteriales bacterium
GACCGCTTGGCCTCCGACTTCGCACTCGGAGCAGGTTGCCTCGTAGTAGGTGCGCTCGGGCTTGCCGGCATTCTTCTTGGCATCGCGGCAGGCCTTGCAGGTCTTGGGCTTGTTCTGGAAGCCCTTCTCGGCGTAGAATCTCTGTTCACCTGCGGTGAAAACGAACTCGTTTCCGCAGTCCTTGCAGACCAGAGTTTCATCTACAAAGTCCTGAGTTTCCTCTACTGCACTGAAGTTTTCGTCTTGGAACATCTTGTTTACCCTCTCTTAAAAAATATGGATTGTTTACCCCCGTCGGACTCAAACCGACACCTGTCAAAAGACCGTTCTACTTAAACCAAAAGGGCATCGAGCATGAAGGTCAGGGCGTTTCCGAAAAGGAAGCGCGTAGCTTTTTGCGAGCGCGGAAGATCGCATTCTCCACCGATCGCTTATCTTTTTGCAGCTCTGCCGCGATCTCGGCCGCAGTACGACCTGTCACGAAAAGAAGCCAGATCTGCTTTTCGGCAGGGGAGAGGACGGCCTCCATGCGCTTTTGAAGCGCGAGATAGCCTTCCCGTTCCAGAACGTAGTATGCAGGATCGCTCTTTTCATCGGCACCAAGCGTCTCCATCTCCTCGGTGTCCAAGGAAATAGGGGGACTCATGCGTCTCCACTTCCGCTGACAGCTGATAAGTTGATTGCTGATGCAGATGCGGGCATAAAGACCGAAGGTGACCTCGGCCTGCGCGGTGTCGTACTTGCAGGCGGCGTGCCAAAAGGCGGCGATCGCCTCGGAGCGCAACTCCTGCTCGGAGGGAGCGCCCTCGGCGTACTGGTGGCATTGGGAGTCGATCAGATTGGTGTAAAGGGAAAACAGCTCGGAGAAGGCGACCTCGTCCCCTGCCTGCGTTTTCACGATCAAGGAGAGAACCTCCGGCCGTTCCTGTTTGCGCTGTGTTTCCATAACCCCTATCGAAGCCTCCGAATGACCCTTCTAAAAAGCCTTTTCTTATTAACCTACACTATCATTATACCATTTTTTTGCACAATGTCAAGCACTTTTTTTCGATTTTTTTGCTACTTTTTTAACAAAAAACACGGAAATTGGTTGATTTGCCGAAAAAACAATGCAAAACACAAATAAAAAAAGCAAAATAAACAAAACCATTGTTTATTTTATCCATAAACTACCAAAAAAGATTGGTTGGTTTTCCGAATTGTTTTTTCAGGCTTCCCAAACCTTTTTGGAAAAAAGAGGGCCGTTTTGTGAAAAACAGAGAAAAAACACGGCGCGCCCGACAGAATGACAGAGGCGGTCGAGCCGCCGCGCGGCTTGCAAAAATTGTTATTGACAATCGAAGGGTTATCATGTATAATAATATAGGTATTTGAATTTCGCCGAGGGCAGACCCGAAAGGATGAAACATGAAACAGGATTTGTTAAAGTCCATCGAGGAGAGGATGTCCACCTTTTCCAAGGGACAAAAGCGGATCGCGGAATATATTTTGGAGCATTACGACAAGGCCGCGTACCTCACGGCCTCCCGTTTGAGTGGGATCGTTGGCGTTTCGGAGTCCACGGTGGTGCGCTTTGCCATCGAGCTGGGATATGAGGGCTATCCCGAATTCCAGCACTCCTTGAAGGAGCTGATCCGCACGCGCCTGACCTCCTTCCAGAGAATGGAGGTAACCAATCAGATCATCGGAGACGGTGACGTGTTGGAGAAGGTCCTCACATCGGATGCCGAGCGGATCCGCCATACCTTGGAGGGGATCGACAGAGAGTCCTTCCAAAACGCGGTCGATAGCATCGTGCGCGCCGAAAGCGTCTATATTCTCGGCGTGCGCTCGTCATCGTCGCTGGCCGCCTTCTTAAATCACAGCTTCCGCCTGATCTTTGATAACGTCAAGTTTTTGCAGAGCGCATCGGGAAGTGAGATGTTTGAGCAGATCATGAACATCAAAAAGCAGGATGTGCTGATCGCCATCAGCTTTCCTCGCTATTCCAAGCGCGTTATCAACGCCGTGGAATACGCCAGAACCAAGGGAGCGGACGTGGTAGCGATCACCGACGGTATGCAATCCCCGATCGCCGCTCACGCCAGCCAGCTCTTGATCGCGCAGAGCGACATGGCGGCCTTTGTGGATTCCTTGGTCGCGCCCCTGAGCATCATCAACGCGCTCATCATCGCGGTCACGCGACAGAAGCAGGAGGAGATCACCCAACGCTTGCAGGTGTTGGAGCAGATCTGGGATCAATACGATGTCTACGATAAAAAGAACTCCTGACGTGACCACCGTCTTGGTGGTGGGGGGCGGCGCGGCGGGCATGATGGCCGCTATCCGCGCGGCCGAAAACGGCGCTGTTGTCTACCTGTTTGAGAAGAACGACCGTATGGGGAAAAAGCTCCGCATTACGGGAAAGGGACGGTGCAACCTGACCAACGACTGTGACCGAAACGAGTTTCTCTCCAACGTCCCCACCAATCCGCGCTTCCTTTACGCCGCGCTTTCGGCCTTTTCCACCGAGGACACCAAGTCCTTTTTCGAGGAGCTGGGCGTGCCGTTGAAGACCGAGCGGGGAAAGCGCGTCTTTCCGCAATCGGATCGGGCGGGCGACGTGGTGGCGGCATTGGAAAAACGCTGTCGCGCGCTTGGAGTCACGATCCTGCATGAGCGCGTTTCGCGCCTTCTGATCGAGGACGGACGCGTGCAGGGTGTGGTCACCAATCACCAAACCGCCGAGGGAGATGCCGTGATCCTTTGTACCGGTGGCGTTTCCTATCCCAAGACAGGCTCGGACGGCGACGGTCACCGCATGGCAGGACAGGCCGGGCATACCGTCACGCCTCTGCGCCCCTCGCTGATCCCCTTGGTAGAGCAGGGACGCCTCTGCGCCTCCATGCAAGGACTTTCCTTGAAAAATGTCTCCTTGCGGATGGTAGACCTGCAAACAGGACATCCTGTCTATGAGGATTTCGGAGAGCTTTTGTTCACGCATTTCGGACTTTCGGGTCCGATGGCACTTTCGGCGTCGGCGCATCTGACCGACGTGGGGGAGCGGCTCTATGAAGCGCAGATCGACCTCAAGCCCGCGCTCGACGCGCAACGTCTCGACGCGCGACTGCTGTCGGATTTTGCAAAGTATCAGAATCGGGATTTCGCGAACGCCTTGAACGATCTGCTTCCGCAAAAGATGATCGCTCCCATGGTGGAGCTGTGTGAGATCGACCCGAGAAAAAAGGTAAATTCCATCACGCGAGAGGAACGGGAACGGCTTTTGAGCCATCTCAAATGTCTGCGGATCCGCATCTGCGATCTGCGTCCCATTCATGAGGCCATCATCACAAGAGGCGGCGTGGACGTGAGGGAGATCGTTCCCAAGACGATGGAGTCGAGGCTGGTCGAGGGGCTGTTCTTCGCGGGAGAGCTTCTGGACGTCGACGCCTACACGGGCGGCTTCAATTTGCAGATCGCCTTTTCCACCGCCGTCGCGGCAGGCGAGAACGCCGCGTTTTCCAAGAAATGGGACTAAACCATAACCGAGAACCAAATACGAAAAAAGAGAGGGGTCTCCCGGAAGGGAGACGAATGCAAGCATGAACTTTCAAATTGCCATCGACGGCCCCAGCGGGGCAGGAAAATCCACGGTCGCCAAGGCTCTGGCGGCGAAGCTCGGGATCGTCTATGTGGACACGGGCGCGCTTTACCGAACGGTAGGCTACTACGTCCGCTCGCAAAACACCGATCCCAAGGATGCCGAGGGCGTGGCGTCTCTCTTGGGAGACATCCGCTTGGAGCTGCGCTATGAGAACGGCGCACAGGAGGTCTACCTCAACGGGGAGGCTATGGGCGACCGTATCCGCACGCCGGAGATGTCGATGTACGCCTCGGCGGTTTCCGCGATCCCGGCGGTGAGAAGCTTTTTGCTGGACACCCAGAGAGAGATCGCGCGTACGCACAGCGTCGTGATGGACGGCAGAGATATCGGAACCGTGATCCTGCCGCAGGCGGAGGTGAAGATCTTCCTCACCGCGAGCGACGAATGCCGCGCAACGAGACGCTATGAGGAATTGAAGGCGAAGGGGATCGAGACGAGCTATGAGGAGGTTCTCACGGATATGCGGGAGCGCGACGAGAACGACCGCACCAGAAGCGTCGCTCCTGCCGTCGCGGCCGAGGATGCCACCCTGTTCGATAATTCGTGGATGAAGCCCGACGAATGCACCGAGGCTCTTTTGAAGCTGGTAAAGGAAAAGCTGGGGATCGCCTGATCCGCAGGAAAGGAGTTTTTCATGAAGATCACCGTTGCCGAGCACGCAGGCTTTTGCTTTGGAGTCAAGCGCGCCACCGACCGCTTGGAGGAAGCCCTCCGAGACGCCGCCGAGGGAGAGACCATCTATACGCTGGGACACTTGATCCACAACGAGACCTATAATGAGTCGCTTCGGCAGAGAGGGGTTCGCACGGTGGAGGACGAGGCCGAGCTGGATGCCATTGCGAGGGAGGCGAGCGAGTCGCACCCCGTCACGGTCTTGGTGAGAGCGCACGGATGTCCGAGGGACACGCAGGAGCGGCTGGAGGCCTACGCCTCGGCCAATCCCCATTTCCGTTGGCTGGATTGCACCTGCCCGTATGTGAAAAAGATCCATCGCATCGCGTGGGAGAACAGCGCACCCGAGAACCTGTTTATCCTCATCGGAGCCGCCGCGCATCCTGAGGTCGTGGGCATCATGAGCTACTTCCAAGGGGAAAAGTATGTTTTTCCCAACGCAGAGGAGCTGGAACGGGCAATTTGCCCGAACGGGAGTGTCAAAATAGACAAAAAAATCCCGCTTATGGCCGCTCAAACGACCTTAAATTTGTCTAATTGGAACAAAAGTCAAAAAAATCTGAAAAAACTATATACAAATGCCGTAATTTTTGATACAATATGTAGTGTGACTGAAACCAGGCAGAGTGAGGCGGAAGCCCTCTCGAAGACCTGTGATTTCATCGTCGTGATCGGTGGGAGAGAGAGCTCAAATACGGCGAAGCTCTATGAGATCTGCCGCCGAAATTGCAGTCGGACCGTGTGGATCGCGGGCTCGGCTGAGCTGGACCGCGAGATGCTGTCCGGCGCGCATCACATTGGAATTGTTGCGGGTGCTTCCACACCCAGCAATGAAATAGAGGAGGTATATAAAACCATGATCGAAAATGAAAATTTCGAAGAAATGCTCGAAGAAAAATGCTTAACTTTAAATACAGGAGATGTCGTCACCGGAACCGTTACGCAGGTATCCGATAACGAGCTGCAGCTTGACCTTGGTACAAGTGTCACCGGCTACATCAAAGCAGAACAGATCACCGACGATCCTGCTTTTAAGCTGAGCGAGAACTTTAAGAAGGGTGACCAAGTGGAGGCATTCGTGATCCGCGTCAGCGACCTGGAAGGCGTTGCTGAACTCTCCAAGAAGAGAGTGGATTCCGACCGTAACTGGCAGTACATCGAACAGGCCTGCGAGGAAAAGACCGTGCTGGAAGGCAAGGTTGCAAAGGCTGTTCGCGGAGGCGTTGAGATCTACTGCAAGTCCAACCGCGTGTTCATCCCCGCATCCCACACGGGCGTACCGAAGGACGGCGATCTCGCCACCTTGGTAGGCCAGACCGTATCCTTCAAGATCATCGAGGTGAAGCCCGGCAAGAAGGCGATCGGCTCGATCCGCGTTGTTCTCCGTGAGGAGCGCCGCGCGCAGGAGGCAGAATTCTGGAACACCATCGAGGTGGGCAAGACCTACACCGGTGTTGTCAAGAGCATGACCTCTTACGGCGCATTCGTTGACCTTGGCGGTGTGGACGGAATGGTTCACGTCACCGAGCTGTCTTGGAAGCGCATCAAGTCTCCCGCTGAGGTTGTCAGCGTTGGCGACGAGATCACCGTATTCGTTAAGTCCTTCGATCCCGAGAAGAAGCGCATCTCCCTTGGCTACAAGACCGAGGAGAGCAATCCTTGGAACATCTTTAAGTCTCGCTATGCCGTTGGCGATATCGCTTCGGTGAAGATCGTGAGCATGATGCCCTTCGGCGCATTCGCTGAGGTGATCGACGGTGTGGACGGCTTGATCCACATCTCCCAGATCGCTCTGCAACGCATCGCGCGTCCTGCCGATGCTTTGGAGATCGGACAGGTGGTGGATGCTCGCATCATCGAGATCGACGACGAGCGTCAGAAGATCAGCCTTTCCATCCGCTCCATTCTGGAGGAGCAGATCGCAGAGGCCGAGGCTATGCCCGAGGACTATGTGGCAGAGGATGCCGCAGAGGCTCCCGTTGAGGAGTAATCCATAAACAAACGACCCGCCCCGCGCGCAAAGGCGCGGGGCGGGTTTTTGTATCACGAAAACCCCGCCATAGTGGCGGGGTTCAAAAGAGGTTAACCGGTGAGAAGAAATCCTCCAAATATGCTATAATAGAAAAGACCTACCAGTCGAAAAGTCGGGGGCCAAGCGGT
>JAZSKO010000125.1:0-4796 GCA_045534875.1 Eubacteriales bacterium
CCCGCTCTTCGACGACTACGGAGCTGTTCTGCGGAGGAGAGCCGCGCCATCGCCGAGAGGGCGGAGGAACTACTGGAAGCGATGGAGAAAACGAAAACCGAATAAGAGAGTTCATACAGGCAAGACCGAGGCGTACATAACCAAAAGGAGACGACGCCATGCCGCAACCCGTCAAGCCCTCGGTCAAGCGCCTGCAATACGCCTGCTATACCGCCAACGCCGCCATGGCAGTGGTGACTTACCTGCCGCCTGTTCTGTTCCTTCCGCTCCGCGCCCTGTACGGTATTTCCTATACCATGCTGGGGCTTTTGATCGCGGTCAACTTTTGCACGCAGCTGGCGGTCGATCTTTTGTTTTCGATCCTATCCGATCGCTTGCCCACGAAATGGGTGGCGAGAGGGATGCCGTGGCTGACGGTCTTGGGCATGGCGCTCTACGCCGCGTCGCCCCTGCTGTTTCCGAACGCCGTCTACACGGGACTTCTGATCGGGACGGGGATCGTCTCGGCGGCATCGGGGTTGGCGGAGGTGCTGGTCAGCCCCCTGATCGCCTCCTTGCCGTTGGAGGATCCCGACCGTCAGATGAGCCGATTGCACGCCGTCTACGCGTGGGGAGCGGTTCTGACGGTCGCCTTGTCGGCTCTGTTCCTCTTTTTCGCGGGACAAAATCGGTGGCAGATCCTTCTTCTCTTGCTCGCGACCGTCCCCATCTCGTCGGGGATCCTCTTTGCGAGGGCGGCCATCCCGCATTTGCACGAGGATAGAGATACCGCCGAAACACGCAAGCGACCGCGAAAAAGAACCCTTTGGGGATGCATGCTTCTCATCTTCTTGGGAGGTGCGGCCGAGGCGACCATGTCGCAATGGTGCTCGGTCTACTTGGCGACAGCCTTGGGGATACCGAAACCATGGGGAGATCTGCTCGGCGTGGCAATGTTTTGCCTGATGCTGGGGCTGGGACGCTCGCTCTACGCAAGGCGCGGAGGCCCTGTCGACCGTGTGCTTCTTCTCGGCTCACTGGGGGCAGGCTTTTGCTACCTCGCGGCGGCCATCACATCGCTTGCTCCCGTGGGGCTGTTGGCCTGCGCGCTTTCGGGGCTTTCTCTTTCCATGCTCTGGCCGGGAAGCCTGATCTTGGCGCGGGAGCGGATCCCGTCGTCAGGTGTGTTCCTGTATGGCATGATGGCGGCAGGCGGCGATCTTGGCTCGGCGGCGATCCCACAGCTCGTGGGGGTTCTGACGGATCTTGCCACGCGGTCGGAGGCGGTCTGTCATCTGACCGATCTCATCGGCGGCACAGCGGAACAGCTTGGCGTGAAGCTCGGCATGCTGGTGGGAGCGGTGGCCTCGTTTGGCGCGATTCCGCTGATCTCGCATCTTGCGAGGGAAAAAAGACAGGATCCGACAAAGGAAAATCCCAAATCCTCTTGACATTTCAATAGAAAAGAGGTATAATAGTGGCAACCGAAAGGTAAAAACATCATCAAAGGAGAGTACGATTATGAAAACCATGCTCAAAAAGATCACCCTCATTGCTCTTGCTGCTTTGATGCTGCTCACGCTTGTCAGCTGCGACAAGTCCAAGGCCATCAAGGAAGCCTTCGAGGAGGAGGACTACAATGTCTCCACTGTCGATAGCGACAACATCCTCATCAAGGGCTTGCTCACTGCTGTGCTTGACGATGAGCAGATGGAGGACATCGACGAGTACGAGCTGATCCTCTGCCAGAAGGGCTTGGATGTGGCTCTGATTGTGAAGTTCCCCAGCGCAGGCGACCTCAAGACCTTCCTCACCGTTGAGGACGAGGACGGCAAGAAGGACACCGAGCTCTATGATGACGCCAAGGAAGACGGACGCGTCAAGGGCAACTGCTGGCTGCTCACCCTGAGCTCCTCTGCAAAGAAGGTTTTTGAAGAGGCATAATTTTCAAACATAACAAGCAAGCGCGCCCCCTCTCCGCGGAGAGGGGGCGCGCTGTTTGTATTTGGAAAGATCAGAATTCCTCGTTGAGAGCCGCGCCGATCACCGTTCCGAACTGCGCGTTCTGCGGGATCAGAAAGCGAACGCCAAAGCCCTCGCCAAGCTCCTCAAACACCCGACGAATGGGCTGAATGGTGGTGAGGTTTCCGATCAGAACGATCTCGCGGATCGCATAGCTCCGAGCGGCGAAGATGGCGAGCATGGCGATGGTCTCGGCCACCAGATTGGCCACGCCCAAGGCAAGATCCGCGTGGGAGGCCATGTCCGAGAGCTTTCCGAAGTTTGCGGCGGTAAGGTTTTCGTTGATGCCGCTGTACGAATGGTTGTGGGCAATATCACGGATGCGAAGGTCGATGTTGGAGAGGTCGCCGTCGGCGCAGAGCTGCTCGATATGCTCCACCGTGTCCACACCGATGAGCTTGCGGCAAAGTCCCGTCAGCGTTCCACCGCCAACGCCGGTTCCTCCCAGATAGGAAAGGTCGTATTTTCCGTCCGAGCGATGCGCGTGGATGATCGCCGTTCCGGTTCCCATGCTCACCACGATCGCCTCCTGCAAGCCCGAAAGATACAGGCCTCCAATGCCACTACTGGAAAATTCGGGAACCGAATGGCAGGGCAGGTTATAGATACTGCCTCCAACGGTCGAGGAGCCGGCTCCCGTCATCATGATGCGCTCAATATCGGTCAGCTCCAGGGCGTTCTCGGCGGCAAACTTGCCGAATGCGCCGTAGATCGAGGTCAGGGGATCGGTGGCGCGCACGAATTGAGGGGCGATGAGCTGGGGCTCACCCTCCCTGTTTTTGCGAAAGCCAACGATCTTGGTTGTGGTGCCTCCCACGTCAATGCCGATCACAGTACGGTCCATTTCGGTCACTCCTTTTTGGTCTTTGTTTCTTTTATTATAACATTCTCTTGCCAAAATTGCAATGGTGTGGTATAATATTTTCAGAATTATTTTGGTTTTGTCCGAAAAAACGGGAAGGATGGGTGAGACGATGGCCTTTGATGCGGGGATGCTCGCCTGCGTGGCGGCAGAGATACGAAGGGTGGGGCTGGGATCCAGAGTGGAAAAGGTGTTCCAGCCGGAAAAGGACGAGATCGTTTTGCAGCTTCGGAGCGCCGAGGGTGGCCGAAGACTTCTGATCAACGCGGGCTCGAGCTGTCCGCGGATCAGCATGACCGAGGCGCAGAGGGAGAATCCCATGACGCCACCCATGCTTTGTATGCTCCTGCGAAAGCATTTGCAGGGGGCAAGGCTTTCCGAGGTAGGACAGGAGGGCTTTGAGCGCGTTCTCTCCCTGCGATTTGAAACGAGGGACGAAATGGGCTTCCCCTGCGCGCGCTATCTGATCGCGGAGATCATGGGAAAGTACAGCAATCTGATCTTCACCGACGAGCAAAAAAAGGTCATCACTCTGTTGCATCCCGTGGATTTCACCACGTCGAGCCGCCGTCAGCTTCTGCCGGGGATGCTCTATGAGCTTCCCCCCAAGCAGGAAAAGACCGATCCCACCACCATCACGGAGATCGACTTTCACGCCCTGATGGAGACGGCCAATCGTGATCTGTCCTGTGAGAGATGGATCGGGCAGACCTTTTTGGGTATCTCGGCGGCGGTGGCAAGAGAGATCGCCTACCGCGCCTGTCATGCCCTTGATGTCCCCCTTGCAAATGCGTCGGGCAAGGCGCTTTCCAACGCCTTTTTTGAGGTGATGGATTCGATCAAGAGCGAGACCTTTTCGCCCTGCATGGTGATGGACGGCGAGAAGCCCGTGGAGTACGCCTTCTGTCTCCTTTCGCATTACGGCGACAGGACGGTTCGGAGATTCGAGTCGGCAGGGGCTCTTTTGGACGCCTTCTTCGGGGAGCGCGACCGCGAATTGCACATCCGTCAGCGCGCCGCCGACATCCTCCGTCTTCTCACCGCCGCCGATTCGCGCATCCGCAAAAAGCTCGACCTGCAAAGAGGCGAGCTTGCCGCTTGCGAGCGAGGCGCGGAGTATAAGGAGAACGCCGATCTCATCACCGCCAATCTGCATATGCTCTCGCGCGGCATGACGCGCGTGGAGCTGACCGACTACGCCGATTATCGGGAGGACGGTAGCTTCGGCGTGCGCGTTATCGAGCTGGATCCGCGCCTGTCTCCCGTGGCGAACGCCCAACGCTTCTATAAGCGATACAACAAGACCAAGACCGCGCGCGTGGAGCTGACGCGTCAGATCGAGCTGGGAGAGGCCGAGCTTCGCTATCTCGATTCGGTGTTCGACGCCCTCACCCACGCCGAGACCTCGGCGGATCTGGGAGAGATCCGAGAGGAGCTGGCAAGGGCGGGCTACGCCTCGCGCATGAAGCAGTACGCCCCCTCCAAAAAGCCGACCGCCCCCGCCGTGGCCGAATTCCGAACCAGCGGAGGCTATCGCGTGCTGTGCGGAAAGAACAACCTGCAAAATGAGTATATCACCCACCGTCTGGCAGGGAAGAACGACTACTGGTTTCACATCAAGGGGATGGCAGGCTCGCACGTGGTGCTGATCTGCAACGGAGAGGAGCCGCCCGAGCGCGACTTCACCGAGGCCGCCGAGATCGCCGCCTTCTATTCCAAGGGCGCGGACGGGCAGAACGTGGAGGTGGATTATACCTTGGTGCGCAATGTCAAAAAGCCGGCGGGCGGAAAGCCCGGGCTTGTGATCTATCACACCAACTGGTCATGTATCGTCACACCCGATGAAGACTTAGTGAAAAAATTGCGTGAAAAATAAGGAGAATATGAGTATGTATGATCTGATTATCGTAGGCGGCGGTCCCGCGGGAATGAC
>JAZSKO010000035.1:0-2021 GCA_045534875.1 Eubacteriales bacterium
GATCATCGGGAAGGTGACCTTCCAGAAGGTCTCCCACGAGGTTGCGCCGTCGATCTTACAGGACTCATAGATCGCAGGCGAGATGGATTGGAGCGCGCTGAGGAAGATCAGCATCTGTACGCCCGAACGGTTTACAATATCGTAGATATCGTTGATCATCTGGGCGACGTACTGCACAAGCTCCGTACCAACCTTCATGCTCGAAAAGAGCTTTTGAAGGTCCATAGAGGAGACGAGCTGATCGGCCGCGTTGACTCCACTACCGTCATCAATACCGCCTTCCATGGAGTTCATGTTCATGTCTGCTGCGGCAATTCCCTCCATCAGACCGGTGGACAGAATGACGGGGATGAAGAAGATTGCACGGAACAATCCTCTTCCCGCCATCTTCTGGTTCAGCATAACGGCCATGAACAAGGAGAAGATGATGATTGCCGGAACGTCAAATATCAGCTGCTTCAAGCCTTTCACGAGCGTCTGTGCGAATTCCGATCCGTACTCTGCTCCCAAAAGGGCTTCCTTGTAGTTTTCCAAGCCTACGAACTTCACGCTTGCATCCGAAAAGTTGACCTTTTGGAAGCTCAGAATGACCGATTCATAGATCATGGGAAGGTAGATCAAAACCAATCCAATAATGAAGGGGAGGACAAAGATCCAACCGGCTCTTGCCTTACGGCGATCCAAGGACACGATCTTTTTCTTTTTCTTCTTAGGCTGATCCAGCGCAACGCCGGCTCCGCTTTGAACATCACTTGTCATGCAATTTTACCTCCCTTTCCTTAGTTTTGCTCGGCCATCAACATCACGTACCCTCTGCTGGGAACGGTGTAGATGATTCCGTCATAGGTTACGCGAACGGCAAAGTTGTTGTAGTTGAGGATAAAGGTCTTATACACCGTCTTATCCGCATTTCCATAGGATACGGCTACCACGCTGTTGTTGACAACGTGCAGACGAGCATTGAGCTCCTCCTCCTCATCACCCTCGTCATCCTCGTCCTCGATCTCGATCGGAACGTAAACGCCCGCCTCTTTGATCTCAGTCTTGTCGAGGTTGATCACAAGCGTCGTAATGCCATCCATGGTGTTGTACGCCTCGCAAGCGACTACCACGCGGTCGATCATAGCGTTGATCGCCTCGCCGAAGTTTGCAGCCGATGCTACGTGTGCCGCGTAGATAGCGGCGTAATCCGCGATCTGCTTCTCCTTCAGCTGTGCAAGATAGGTCTTTGCAGCATCGAGCTGAGCCTTTGCATCCAGGTACTGATACTCAGCGGAGGTTCCCTCCTTCGCCTGGCGAATGATCTCAAGCTGCTCCTCAAGGTAGACGATCACCTCGTCCGCCAGCACGTACTGATACTCGATCTTGTTGTAGCACTGCCAAACAAGAACAGCCAGATTACGGTACTGCGTGATATCCTTTTGGATCAGCTCTCCGGGAGAGGTGGAATCGCCCTCGATCTTCGTAGTTTTATCAACGAAGTTCTTATAGGCGTTCCTGAGGTCTTTGTTGAATTTCTCAACCAGCAGAAGCTCGGAGTCGATCAGGCTGATGGCCTTTTGGAGCGTGATACGCGCCTCTGCCACCGATGCGATCTTGTTGATCTCCTTCAAACGCTCCTCTTCCTTTGCCTGCTCCTCTGCGCGATTCATCTCCTCCTCGATCTCCTGCTGGAGCTCATCGGGGTCGAAGACACGCTCGGTGTGGTAAGGATTGCCGGCGGCGTCGGTATCAAAGTAGTTCAGGAACTTGTGTGCCACGATCTGTTTGGTCTGAACATCGGAAAGCAGACCGTTGAGCGTGTTGTAATACTTCACAACGTCTTCCTTCCAGATATCGTAGCGGATGGAATAGTAACGGCTGAGGTTGAAGTCCTCCTTCAGGATCTGGGTGTTCTGATAGGAGAGAGTGAAGTAGATAGCGGCGCCGTTCTCGATGGCCTTCAGCTTAGCGTAGTTCAGGTCACCCTCCATGTTCAGAGGAGAGCCTGCGAAGTTCTTGTAGACGTGGAGGACCACGCC
>JAZSKO010000115.1:0-9370 GCA_045534875.1 Eubacteriales bacterium
TTTTTTAAAAGTCTGTCGGGGTTACTTTTACCAAAACCACGTGTAGGATACAAATATCGTTAAAAGTATAAATCCTATAGAAACGGCTACTGAGATACAATTCATAACAATTAGTTTGGTTTCTTTTGAAATGCAAGAAAAAACAATTGAAAGAATTGCAGGGATTATTGGAACAGGGATATAAAAGATAAAACCAAACCCGGCGAGGTGCCAAGCAGCCCATAGTCCCAAAGCATTAAACAATAATGTAAGTATTCCCAAGAGCCACAAGATCCCCGAAAGTATGTAACTAACAGTTGTTGTTGCTTTTGCCGTTTTTTCCATAATCATTTTCCTTTTATTGCAAGTTTCGCCTTTGTATTACAAAGGCATCGGGCAAAGCCCATACCCCTCTGGTTGCGCGTATCCTAAGGCTCTCCCTCTGGGAGAGCTCCCGACGGAGTCGGGTGAGAGGGGGGCATCATTGCGACCATTTGCCCTCTCCGTCGGCTACGCCGCCACCTCTCCCAAAGGGCGAGGCTTTTCGTTGACCTCATTATATCACGAATCGG
The DNA here is from genome assembly GCA_045534875.1 of Eubacteriales bacterium. GTDB lineage: Bacteria > Bacillota > Clostridia > Oscillospirales > CAG-272 > UMGS1865. The sequence continues at coordinate 552 of JAZSKO010000115.1, forward strand.
CAGAGAAAGCATGTTCTTTGCCGATTCTTTTGTGCTTACAATTTCTCTGCTTGGATCAACGGAGAAAGGAAAGCGCAATTTCTTTCAAATCATTCGTTTCTGGATCGCCCGGATCGCCAGCCGAAAGAGAGGATTGGGCAGGCGCAGAGCGACCAACTCAAAGAGCGTGGTGGATTTGTTACAATGACGGGTGCGGTACAGCGCACGTCGCGAACCCTTCTCGCGGCGGAAGTTGGCAAACCGCGCGTCCCGCCAAGCAAAGATATCCGAAAGCTCGACTGACGGGGGGGCAAAGGGCGCGAAGGCGTCGGCGCGGTCGGAAAAGACCTGAATGCGCTCGCGGCAGTAGTCCTCCTTGGTCACCACCCCTGTCATCACGCCGGTCTGGTTGCCGCCGTAGACGCGATAGAACATGGTGGGCTCGGCCAAATAGTCGATCGCACCGTCACAGGCGGCGCGGAAGGCAAGGTAGTGATCGTGAACTGCCTCCCTTGGGAAGGGCAGATAGGAGAGCGCGCGTTCGCGCTCCATTACGATGGTGCATCCCGTGACGAAATTGCGGAAAAAGAAGGAGCGGGCAAGTCCCTCGCCGCGCAGAAAGGTGTGGCGGCGACGGTGCTTTTCCATGGTATCGGCCAAGAGCTTGCCATCTCCGTCGATCACCGAGACGTTCGAGCAGACCAAGGTGGGCGAGAGAGGGCTTGTCTCAAACAGCGAGACGGCCTTTTCCAGCTTTTCGGGAAGCCAGACGTCGTCCTGATCGCAAAAGGCAATGTAGTCCTCCTCGGCATCCCGCACCAAGGCCTCAAACGTGCCGTTCGAGCCGAGATTGACGGAATTTTGCGCAAGACGGTAGGGAAAGGCGGTGATGTGCTCCGACAAAAGCGACGCGATCTCGTCAAGAGGCACGTCGGGGGAGGCATCGTCACGGACATACAGGCATATAGTGGGATAGGTCTGCCGATTGAGCGAATCGAGCAATTCAATAAGCCACGTTCGGTTGGGATTGTAGACCGCCAATAGGATGGCAAGGCTTTTTTTCGTCATGGCTCAATCCCCGATTGTTTCCAGAATACGGGCATGAACCGCCTCGATCGTGTCGGCGGCGTTGACGATGTGAATGGTCTCGCTCTCCTTCAATTCCTCCAACACGCGCAGGAAACGGTTACGAACCGCCTCCAAGCGCTCACGGGTCTCGTAGATCTCGGTGGTCGCGCGGTTCTTCTCGATCCGCGCCATGCTCTCCTCGGGGGTCAGATCCAAGAAGATGCAGAGATCGGGACGGCGGATCTCAGGGCAGAGCAGATTCATGCTTCGCACCCACTCCCCGTCGGTCTCACACCCCTGATAGGCAAGCGTGGAGTAATAGTAGCGGTCGCAGATCACGTCGTAGCCCTCGGCGAGCATCTTTTCAATGCCCGAGACGGGGTTGACGTTGTGGAAGATGCGATCGAGGGTGAACAGAGCGGCCAGCTCACATGGTGTGCGCCGACGAACGCCCGAGAGCGCGTCGCGCAGCATACCGCCCGACACCGATTCGGTGGGCTCGGCAGTGCAATACACCCGTCTGCCGCGCGCGCGGAGCGCTTGCGCCAAAAGGTGGATCTGGGTGGTCTTTCCGGCACCGTCAATGCCCTCAAATACGATAAAACGTCCCTTTTCCACGTCACTCCTCCGTTTTTTGCAGACCCGCTTGGCGAAGCTGCTCCTGCAATGCGGCGATATCCTGACGCAAGCGCGCCAGCTCCTGCGCCACGGGGTCGGGGATGTGGATCTGGTCGAGATCGGCCTGCACGCGCACACCGTCCCGACGAACCACCTTGGCGGGAATGCCGACGGCGGTGCTGTTTTCGGGTACCTCGCGCAGAACCACCGCGTTGGCGGCGATCTTACTGTTTGAGCCGATATAGACAGGGCCCAGCACCTTCGCGCCGGCTCCCACCATGACGTTGTCTCCGAGGGTGGGGTGACGCTTTCCAACGTCCTTACCCGTACCTCCCAGCGTCACGCCCTGATAGATGGTGCAATCGTCACCGATCTCGGCAGTCTCACCGATCACAACGCCCATACCGTGGTCAATGAACAGACCCTTTCCGATGGTAGCGCCGGGGTGGATCTCGATTCCGGTCATGTGACGGGCGATCTGGCTGATGGCGCGCGCCGAAAAGCACTTTCCCTGCTTGTGCAGGCGATTTGCCACGCGATAGGCCATCATGGCGTGAACGCCCGAATAGAGAAGCAGGATCTCAGCGGTGCTGCGAGCGGCAGGGTCGCGTTGCTTCACGGCAAGGACGGTATCCGCGATCGACTCCATCCACTCCATCTTCTCGGCGCGCTTCTCGGCAAGACGCGCCAGCGGGCTCTTCTTTTTCGTTTTTTCCGATTGCATAAAAGGGTTCTCCTTTCGGCTTAGGGGATTCTCCTTCCTATTATACACGGATTTTTCGTTTTTGTAAATAGATTTCCCGCAGGATTTTTCGAAAAAGCCTTTTTTTGTCAAAAAAGACGGAAGGAAGGACGAAAAAACTTGACAGAAAAGAAGGATCATGGTATAATGGACAGGTTAAAAAGGATAGGAGGGATGACGGTTGGAGTGGTCGTTCGTTTTCTTTTTCAATAGTCTGTTGCTCGGCGTGGGGCTTGCTATGGATGCCTTTTCGGTCTCCTTGGCGAACGGATTGAAGGATCCCGCCATGAAGCTCCCCCGTGTATCCCTGATCGCGGGCGTGTTCGCCTTCTTTCAGGCGTTGATGCCGCTTTTGGGATGGGTCTGCGTACATACGGTATTGGAGAAATTTCAGAGCTTTGAGCGCTGGATCCCGATCATCGCCTTCTGCCTGCTTGCCTTTTTGGGAGGGAAGATGCTGGTTGAGGGCATCCGACAGGGCAACGAGGAGGTCACTGCCGCGCCGCGTCTGACCCTGCTCTCACTTTTGATGCAGGGGATCGCCACCTCGATCGACGCGCTCTCGGTTGGGTTCACCATCGCCACCTACGACCTGCCCATGGCGCTGGTCGCCGCACTTTTGATTGCCCTCGTCACGTTTTTGATCTGTTTCTTCGGCGTTTTGATCGGCAAGAGCGTGGGAACGAGGCTGGCGGGCAAGGCCACGATCTTTGGTGGTGCGATCCTGATCCTGATCGGCGCGGAGATCCTGCTCACGGGACTGCTCGGCAAATAAGAAAAAACAACCACGCCCGTCGCAGGCTTGCGACGGGCGTGGTTGTTTATATCGTCTTACTCCTCTCCGTGGAAGGGAAGCAGACGGAAGCAGAACGCGTAGTGACCTTCCTTGATAAGGAATTGCTCGGTGGGGCGAGGACCGCAGGAATTCGAGCCGATACCGCCCTGACGGTAGTCGAGATTCACCACCGTCTCTGCCTTGGGAACAAGCTCAAAGTCGTGCTTGGTCTGGGTGATTTGTGCAGGGGTGAAGTGCGAGCAGTTGAAGCTCATGGTATCACCCAAGCCGAGGGGCGTTGCCAAGAGACCGTGTCCCGCCTCGGTGTAGAAGCGAGCCCAATGCGTTTCGAGGTGCGCCATGTTCTCCTGAGGACGGATGTAATGCTCAAAATGGTCGGTAACGGTGGACTTATAAATGCCAACCAATCCCGCCAGACGCTTATCCTCGTAGGTCTCCATCGGACCGCAACCAAAGTAGGCGAGCTTTTCCACGTCGGCAGGCATTTCAAACTGCACGCCGAGGCGAGGCAGGAAATACTTGCGGTCGAGCGTCAGATCCAGATCAAAGAGGATCGAGACACCGCGCGCCGGCTCAAAGACGTAGCGCACCGTTCCGCGCAGGATGGGGCGCAGGGTGTCGGCCGAGAGGCTCAGGCGCGAGGCGACCACGATGCGGTCGGACGCGACCGATTCCACCTCACAGCCGTAGCAATGGGTTCGCATACGGTCAAAGCCGAGGCTGTACCACTCACGCTTGATGAACTGGTCATTGTCGGTGGGAGCGCGCCAGATGTTGAGCGCGACGGGGGAGGCGAGAAGCTCCTTGCCGCGGTCACGGATCGAATCGAGCTGACCGAGGGTGCGACCGATGCGGTAGATCGTGTCGCCGTTCACCACCTCAAAGGCGGTGTCTGTCTCGGTGAGCGAGAGCGTGTGAGCAAAGGACTTGTGTGCGGGGAGCGTCACCGTCTCGGCAGGAGCGGTGGGGATGCGAGCTTGCTCCACGCCGACCTCATATCCCTCCGACGCCCAAAGGGTGGAGCGGTTCTGACGGTAGGAGACCGTGAAGTAGCAAGCGCCGTGAAGTCCCTCAAAGCAATCCTTGGGGAGAGCATAGGTACGGGTTCTTTGAGGTGCTACCGCCAATGCGGGGAAGCGTCCCTGACGAACCGTCTCGCCGTTCTGCTCGACGCGCCAGTAAAGATCGAGATCCGAAAGATCGGTGAAGTAGCGATGGTTGTGCAGACGGATGGTGGCCTTCTCAAAATCCACCGAAAGCATCCGACAGGGACGCATTACCTGCTTGAGCTCCAAGAGCCCCATGTGAACGCGGCGGTCGGGATAGACCAAGCCATCCACGCAGAAGTTGGAATCGTGGATGATGTTGCCAAGGTCGCCGCCGTAGAGGAACTTGGGGTTGCCGGGCGTGCCGATATCCACCGAGTGGTCGGTCATTTCCCAGACCCAGCCGCCGAAGAAGGTGTCGTAGCGGTAGATCAGCTCCCAGTATTCCGCCAGTCCTCCGGGGCCGTTGCCCATGGCGTGGGCGTACTCACAGAGGAAGAAGGGACGGGTGATCTGCTTGTTGGCGCAGTAGTCCTCCAAGCAGCTCTCGGGAGTGGGGTACATACGGCTCTCCACGTCGAAATAGTCGGTGCGGAGGGCGTCGATGGCGGCCTGATCATTGTTTCGTTTCAGGGTGATCAGCGTGCGGCTGATGTCCTCGCTATGTACGATGCATCCGGGCATACGGGCATGGAAGTAGTCGGCCATGGCGTAGTGATTGCGACCGACGTGGCTCTCGTTTCCAACCGACCACATCAGAATGCAGGCGTGGTTCTTGTCGCGCTCCATCATCAGGCGCGCGCGGTCGAGATAGGCCTCGGTCCAATCCTCGCTGTCGGTGAGCTGTCCCCAATCGCCAACCGTCTGGAAGCCGTGGGTCTCAATGTCGGTCTCGTCGCAGAGGTAGAAGCCGTAGCGGTCGCAAAGACCGGGGAAGCGCGGATCGTTGGGATAGTGGCTGGTGCGGATAAAGTTGACGTTATGCGCCTTCAAGAGCATCAGATCGCGCACCATGTGCTCCATGGGCGTGGCCGAGCCGAGATTCGGATGGCTGTCGTGACGGTTGACGCCCTTAGCCTTGACCTTCTGCCCGTTGACGTAGATCACCCGACCAATGATCTCAAAGCGACGGATGCCCACCGTCTGACGGATCACCTCGGTGCCGATGGAAAGATAGAGCGAATAGAGAGCGGGATTCTCGTCGTTCCAAAGGATGGGGGAGTCGACCGACAGCTCCAACGTCGCTTCCTTGTCGGCGTCGAGAGCCCCCTCGGCAACCAATTTGCCGTTGGGATCAACGAGCTTGTAGCCAACCGGAGCCGCTCCGTTGAGAGAAAGCTCGGCCTTGACGGTCGCCTTGTCAAAGGGCTTTTCGGTCTCGGTGCGCACATAGAGATCGGTCAGGCAAACAGGGTCACGCAAAAGCAGGTAGACCTCGCGGAAGATACCCGAAAGACGGATCTTGTCCTGGTCCTCCAAGTAAGAGCCGTCGCACCACTTGAACACCAGCACCTGTAATTTGTTCACGCCGGGACGGAGCAGATCGTTCACCACGATCTCGGTGGTCATGTGGCTGACCTGACTGTATGCTGCAAACTTGCCGTTGAGATAGACATAGAAGCAGGAGTCCACACCCTCAAAGACCAGACGAATGCTGCGGGAGGCGATGGTCTCGGCGTCCACGGTGAACTCTCTGGAATAGAGACCGCAGGGGTTCTCGTTGGGAACGTGGGGAGGATCGACGGGGAAGGGATAGCGCACGTTGGTGTACTGCGGCACGTCATAGCCGCGACCCAGCGCCATCTGCCAGCTCATGGGAACGTCCAAACGGTCGGCGGGTGTGTCCCACTCGTCCGAGAGGAAGTCGCCAAGCGCGGCCTCGGAGCGGAAGAAGCGGAAGTCCCACTCGCCGCAGAGCGAGAGGAAGCGGTCGCTTCGGGAGCGATTGTCGCTGCTCGCAGAAGCCTCATCCGCATAGGGGATGAAGTAGGCGTGCGGTGCTTCACAGTTGACGTGAAGGGTGGATAGATCCTTGTGATAAAGCAATTCCGGTTTCATGCTTTCCAATTCCTTTCCGTGGTGGTTTCAGAGCGGTTCGGTCATGGTCTTGACCGTTTATTCCTATAAGGCTATTATGCCATATTTTGATTGGTTTGTCAATCCTTTTTCCTATTTTTGGGGAGGTTTCTCGGAGGGGAGGATGAGCGGGAGAGAAAAATCGGGGGTGTAGGCCGAGGATGCCGAGGACGGCTCTTGCAGGTAGCCCGAAAAGCCGAGCCGACGCGCTTCCTCCAACACCGAGGTGTATTCAAAGGTCGTCAGGCGACGGTGAAGCGACGGGGGAGCATCCTTGGAGGCAAAGGCGGGGGTGTATTGGCTCATCAGGGAGAGCAAAAAGGCGTCCGAGCCGAACCGTTCGGCCAGCGCTTGGAGCAGGGAGATCGAATCCTGCCGACAGGCGGGAAGCACCAGATGCCGCACCATCACGCCCGAAAGAAGCCTGCCGTCCTCGCCGAAGCGGGGGGGACCCACCTGCCGAAGCATCTCGGAAAGGGCGTCAGACGCCACTGAGAAATAGTCGGGCGCGGAGGAATAGGACGAGGAAAGAGCGGGGGAGAAATACTTGCAATCGGGAAGGTAAATGTCCACCAGCCCCTCCAAATCGCGCAGGGTGTCCACCGATTCGTAGCCGCCCGAGTTGTAAACGATGGGAACCGAGAGGCGACGTGCCTGTTGCAGGACAGGGATCAATTCACGGGCGTATTGCGTGGGGGTCACGAGATTGAGGTTCGCCGCACCCTCCTCGACCAGTTCCTTCATCAATTCCAGAAGCTGGTCGGGAGTCACCTCGCGTCCAACGCTATTTCGGCTGACGTCTCGGTTCTGGCAGAAGACACAACGAAGATTGCACCCGCAAAAAAAGAGAGCACCCGAGCCGACCTCGCCGCAAAGGCAGGGCTCCTCCCAAGGGTGTAGGGCGGCGCGAGCCAGACGAAGGGTCTTGGGAACGCCGCAAAAGCCGACCGTTTCCATGCGGTCGACCGCGCATTTGCGTGGACATTGCGTGCAGAGAAGCGACATACCAATCCTCCTTCGGCGGCGCGTCGAGGGCGACGCGCGTTTTCTCCATTATACCGCAAAGAACGGAAAAAAACAAGAGAAAAAACGAAAACCGCTCTTTACAAACCGAAAAAAAGATGATACAATAAACAAAAAGGACGAAAGGAAGAAAACGACGTGGAGCTGGCAGAGAGAAAAACGGCGGAGGCCTTGGTGGAGATCTTGAAGCAACGGGGGGAGACGCTCTCCTCGGCGGAATCCTGCACGGGGGGCTTGATCGCCAAGCTCATCACCGACATCGGAGGAAGCTCTGCGGTCTTTTTCGGAGGATGCGTCACCTACACCAACGAGGTCAAAAGGGAGCTGCTCGGCGTGGACGAAGCCATCATACAGGCGTACACCGAGGTGAGCGAGCCCTGCGCCATTGCGATGGCAAAGGGGGTCAGGGAACGGTTGAGGACCACCGTCGGCGTCTCCACCACGGGCTACGCAGGACCAACGGGAGGAACCGAGCGCGACCCCGTTGGAACGGTGTATATCGCGGTGGCGAGAGAGAGGAGCGCAAGATGCATCCGCTTCCAAGCGCCAAAGGGAGCGGATCGCGACACCGTTCGCCGCATGGCGGCCGTGCGCGCCATGGAATTGGTGATCGAGGAATAAAAAACACGAGCGAGGCGTTCCAAGAGGAACGCCTCGCTCGTTTCGGATAAAGAGCAAATCGAACAAGTCTCGTCAGTTTGAGAAAGGGTTTGGTCGAGCTTTTTCAAAAGCGCGCGGTGGAAGCTACGGAAGCCTCCTCGCTCGTTTCTCATTCCTCATCCAAATAAACGCTTTGCAACATCTCGTCAGGGGAGAGGAAGCGGTCATTGACGCGAACATTGGTAAGAGAGCACTGATCGCTCAGCTCGGTGCGGTAGAACAGATAGTTGTCGGAGTCGGGATGCCGCGCGCCTCCCACCGTGAGGTTGGTCACGAAGCCCGAGAAGGGGGTGTCGGCTTGCAGAGCCACGTGCCGTCGCTCGTCCTTGGAGTACCAGAAGCAGAAGCAATCGTGAAACGTACCGCCCGAGACCGTGTGGAAGCCAACCGAAAACTGATCGCTGTAACAGTAGTCGTACCAGTTGTTTTTTCCGTAGGTGTCAAGAAATCCGACCGTTTCGTCGTAGTTCTGATAGGCAGGCGTGTTGCGAATGAGAAGGGGATGGATATTGCGGAGCATATTACCACCACTCATCACCTTCACTCCAACCATCACGCGGGCGATCCGCAGATTGGTCAGGGTGTTGTCGTAGCCCTCGATCAGAACGCCGATGGAATCCACCGCGCCGTTTCCCGTGATGTTGACACTATGGATATCGGCATCCGACGAGCCGCTGTTCGCGCCGTACTTGATATGGATGCCGATTTTCACATGCTTGATGGAGACATCGCGGATCATGGTTTCCCGTCCGCCGTCGATGGAAATGCCTTTGGCGACGCCGCTGCCGTCCACGATGCCCCCGGTGAAGGA
>JAZSKO010000053.1:0-24311 GCA_045534875.1 Eubacteriales bacterium
CCTGCATACGGCGGCGGTATTCGGTGGGGGTGATACCCTCTACGCTTTTGAAGAAGCGGTCGAAGGTGCGGGTATCGTGGAAACGGAGAATATCCGAGATCTTTTTGATGGAGAAATCGGTCTTTTCCAAAAAATACTTCGCCTTATTCATACGAACCTCCTTGGCAAGCTGCTTGAAGGTCTTGCCAAAGTTCTGACGAAGGATGCGATTGGTCTGGGAGACGCTGTAATTCAGGCTTTCGGCAAGCTGAGGAAGGGTGAGCTGACTCTGGAAGTCGTACATCATGAAGAACTCAATGATCATCGCCAGAGAATCGTTCCCCATGTTGAAGTTGTAGTGCAGGAGCGTTTCCTCGGGCATCCGCACCTCCAACAGAGAGGTCATGAGATACAGACAGCTCGCCGTGATCTTTTGGTAGATCCAGCCGCGGGTCTGCGGAGAATCCACATAGCTCCGATAGAGGACTTTGAGACGGAGAAGCGTGCTTTGAATGTCCTCATTCGACCGAATGGCCACGAAGGAGGATTCCTCCAACATGCGCTCCATCGCCTCGCTCACGACGTCCTTCTCCTGCACGATGTAGGAAAAGCGGATACTGCTGTACTCCACGTCCTCGCTTACGCGCAGGATGCAATGCTCGGTGTACTGAGGGATGAAGGTGAACTCCGACGCGCGGTAGACCTTGTGTACCCCGTTGCAATCCACCTCGATCTCGCCCTTCTGCACGAAGTACAGCTCCCACGTCTTGTGATAGTGCGGCTTGGGATGCTTCTTGATCTCCTGCTCCGAGAGGAAGAAATTATCAAAGGTCATGTTGATGCTCATGCGGAACATGGAAAAGGTGAAGGTATCGTAATGATCAAAGCAACGCATCCCGTCGCCTCCTTTCTGTGATTGGCCGAATCAGATCCGCTTGACGCGGCAGGTAACACCCTCGGGCAGCTCCACCTTGCAGGTGACCCCACGGGGAGCCTCGACGCGCACGGCAATTCCCTTCTCGCCTCGCTCCCAGCGAACCGAAACACGGCCCTTTGGCAGCTCATGGTAGGCCTCGGCGTGCTCGACCTTGGCGATGAAGGCAGGACGGATCACCACGTGGGTGCTGTCCTCCACGCGCAGACCTGCCACCACGCGCATGAACCAGCGGCTGATGTCGCCCAAGAAATGGTGGTTGTGCGACCAGTTGAACTGGCGCTCGCCCTCGGGCTGGATGGATTCGGGCAAAGAGGTCTCTCCGCGCTCGATGAGGCATCCGTAGGAGGGGTACTCGGATTTGGTGATCATGTGGTAGGCAAGCTCCGCCTGACCGTACTCCGCGAGAACGTGGAAGATCACGTGCATACCGACAAATCCGCTGTTGAAGTTGTCGTCGTTTGCGTGTACGCACTCCATCAGACGGTCGAAGGCGGCAGGGATCTCCTCCTTCTCAAAGACGCCGTAGTAGATTCCCAGCGCCTGTCCGCTCTGGCTGGCCTCACCCAAGGCGCAGGTCTTGGGATCGAGATAGACCCGTCGGATCGTCTCTCGCATATCGCGGTAGATGCCCGACGCAAAGGCGGCCTGATGCCGAAGCCCTACGGCGCGGAACATCTCGGCGGCCTTTTTGGCCATGTCCATGACCATGATGCTGTTGTTGATGCCCACCGGCACGGTGTACTGGTGCGCCCATTTGCCAACCGGCACCCAGTCGCCAAGTCCGATCTCCACCGTTCCGTTCTCGCTCCGCTTTGTCATGACGTATTCGAGATAGGACATCATGGCGTGGGCGTTGTCAAGAATGACACGGGTGTTGCCTCGGAAGCGGTAGAGCATATAGGGCAGATTGAAGATCACGCTGTCAAAGACCGGCCCGTTGCCCCAATCGAAACCCCAGCCGCAGGTGGGGATGATACCGGGCAACGCCCCTGCATCGTTCTGCGCCTTGCGGATGTTGGCAAGCCACTCCTCCCAGCTCTCGTCGATGCCGTAGTAGAGAGCGTAGTGATCCGACGACATGGAGGCATCGCCCGTCCAGCCGTGCTTTTCACGGTGCGGGCAATCGGTGGGGAAATAGAAGAAATTGGAAAGATCGGAATTGCGCGTCATGGCAAAGAGGGTGTTCACCACGGGATCCGAGCAGGAGAAGCCTCCCTTGATCGGGACATCCGAGTGACAGATCACCATGGTGAGCAGATCCTTTGTGGCCTGCTCCTCGGTGATGCCCTCCACCTGCACATAGCGGAAGCCCGAATAGGTGAACACGGGCGACCACTCCTCCAAGCCCTCGCCCTTAGCGGTGTAGACCGCCTTCTGCACGAACCGGTTGTAGCGGGGGTACTTATCGAAGGCGAACGCGATGTTGCGCTCCTGGATCTTGCCGTCACGAGGCAATTCAAAATGACGCATGGTGACGGTCTGTCCACGGCTTCCCTGCAAGGAAAGGCGGCAATAGCCTGCCGTGTTGTAGCCGAAATCGTAGATGTAAACGTCGCCGTCCCGACGGATGCTCACCGCCTGTCTCTCCTCGAAGGAGCGAATGGGCTGTGCCGTGCAGAGGCGAAGCTCGCCGCGAGGGGCGTCGATGGGGAGCGCGGGCGTCCAATCGGCATCCGAATAGCCGGGACGGTTCCAGCCGTCCAGCTCCCGCGTGGCGTCGTAGACCTCTCCGCTCCGCAATTCATCAAAGAGGATAGGAGAGGAATGGCAACGGAATTGGTTGTCCGCTATAAAGCTGACCGTCTCGTTTTCACATTCGGCAACGAAGTCGAGCGCCAGCCGCGGCACGCCCATCCAAGCCGAGAGATGGAAGTCCCAGACCTCGCCTCCAAAGGGGTTCATGTAGCCGTTTCCAAGCAGGACGCCGAGCACGTTCTCGCCCTCTTGCAGATAGGGCGCGAGATCGTAGGTATCGTAGTAGCAGTAATCGTCGGGATTGCTCATATAGGGTGCGATCAGGCCCTTGGTGATATCGGTTCCGTTGATATACACGCGATAGAAGCCGAGACCGCAGATCGAAAGCTCCGCGCGCTTGACCGCCGACGACAGAGTGAACGAGCGGCGCAGATAGGGCGCGGGAACGGGATTGTCATAGGAACAGAGATCGTAGGACGCACAGACAAATTTCTTATTCATCATGGTGAAGATTCCTTTCCGATTGGCAAAAGTCGGTTTCTCTCCTCTTGTTTGAGAGAGGCTCTCTCATTATACCTTGTTTTTCGTATCCTGTCAAGTTTTTTTCGAAAAAGAACGCAGATTGGAAGCAAAGCCCGTACACGATCGGTACGGGCTTTGTTTTGTATTCGTTCCTCACGCCTGCTTGCGGCTTCTTTTTCTCGAAAGGACGCATCCTGCCGACAAAAGCAGGATCACGGGGAGTGCCGCGACCCCAACGGTCGACTTGCATCCGCCCTCGTCAGGGGTGTCGCCGCCCGCTTCACCGGTGGGTTCGGTTTTATCGCCATAGGCGGCGTTCAGGGCATCCTTGGTGGCGAAGAACTCCATTCCCGAAACCGAGAATTTGTCGCCTTTGGTCACGTCGCTGGACGGCAGGATCAGTGCCAGCTCCACCGAATAGAAGTTTCCGCCAAAGCCCTCGCGTCCCGTCAGGTCGATCCGTACGTTGTGGTACTGACCGTCGTTGGGGATGGTGAAGGAGGTGTAGAGCGAGTTTTTCGAGGTCTGATACGGACCGCAATGCAGATAGACGCCTGCCTTGACGGTATCGGTATCCGCGGCCACCTGCGCCTTGACGCGAAGGCCGAGGTAGGGTGTTTCGTCCAGAGAGATGTTCTGGGTAATGGAGGTAACATCCATCTCCACCGTTGCCTCAAAGAGATCCTCGACCGTGATGTCCAGCGCATTTCCCTCTCCGCAGGCCGTGGTAACGCCGCTCTTTTCGCCAAGAAGCGAATAGGGGGCTTGGAAGGCGGTGGTTTGGGAGGTGACGGTGGGATCATCCTTGCAGAAGGCATCGTAGAAGCTGAAGGTGGCAAGATGCACGCGCTGTCCGAGCGCCTCCTCATAGATCACGTAGACCTTTCCGTTCTGATCCACGGCGATATCCGAATAGCCGCCGCAACGCTCGTCGATGAGGATCGACTTTTCCCACGTCTCGCCATCGTTGAAGCTGCAACGGACGGTGATGTGGTTACGGTCGGTCTTGGAGGCGTTGTTTACGAACAGAATGGCATACGGCAGCCCCTCCAGATCCACCGAGCACATCGAGCCCTGACAACCCGGGTCAATGAGGGTCTTGTGGAATTTGGTGGTGCTCCATTCGGTCTTTCCGTCTTGGCTGATGCTCAACGCGCGGTAGGCCTCCTCGGGCGAGCGAGGGGGATTTGCCTCGTCGTAGGGGAGAGAGTATTGACGGGAATTGAGCATGATCGCGCCGTTGGAAAGCTCCACGATGCAGGTCTCATCCTTATTGATCGAGGCCTGATCGCTGAATTTCCACGTCTTTCCGTTGTCCTTGCTGTAAAGGGTACGGGCGGCCTTGAAGTTCAGTCCCGCCGACACCATAAGCGTCCCGTCATCGAGGCAGATACCGTGTCCCGGGCCACAGATAAGCTGGCTCCATGCGACCGAGGTATCCATGCCGTTTTGCACGATGTTCACAGGCTCGCTCCACGTCAGCGCGTCGTCGTCACTATACGTATACCAAAGTCCCGCGCTCGCCACGTTACAGCCGAACAGAAGGTGCAGTCTGCCGTCGTTTCCAACGATCATGCAGGGGTTGTTGATGGTCTCCCCCAAGCCTCTTGCGTAGTAATCCGCTCCGCGCGCGATGTAGATCTTATCGCCAAAGCTCTCGCCACCGTCGGTGGAGCGGCGGAGGTAGAGATCCATCTCGCACAGGTCGTGGTTCGAGGGAGATCCGTAGCCGTCCTGATTGACACTCAGGTTTCTGGCCTCGCCGTAGACGATCACGGTTCCTGCCTTGGAGACCACGATGCCGGGCAGACGGTAGAGGTCATACGCCATCTTATCGTGAGCGGGAATCCAATAACTCTCGCTGGTCAGCTCTCCGTGATAGTAGCCGTCGGCCGCCTCTGCCGAGCCCACAAGGGGCAGACAGAACACGCCCAGCAAGAGCGAAAAAGCGAGAAGGAAGCAACATTTCTTCATGTGAGTTCTCCTTTTTTCTTACGGTTAGGTTGCAGGGGTCATGGACTCCGACCAATCAAAGTAGCTGCAATCACCCTTTCCGAGCGATAAATCCGAGCGTACGCCATCGACGAAGGAGACCTCCATCCATTCCCCATAGAAGCCCTCTCCCGTGAGATAGGTCACGTAGGGACGGTACGCAAAGGTGACGGCTCCCTCGGTGGGTATGCCGCGAATACCGGCCGCGAGGAAATACTGTCCGTCTGTCGGCGTGACAGTCAAGCCATCCGCCAAGAGAGAGGTATAGAGTGCCGAGCAGGCAAGATCGACGTTATCCTTCGCGCGATCCTGCGTGGTGATCTTGACCTCGAAGCCACCCGACAGCAGCTCCTCGGCGTCATACATGACCTCGGAAACGAAGCGGATGCGGAAATCCTCCTCGCGCTTGGTCTGGAAGCCTTGGTTATAGAAGCCCTCTGCCACCTCGTTGGAATAATCGCCAAACTCGGCCTCGGCGTCGAAGGTGAACAGCTCCATCGTCAGGCCCTCTCCCTCGTGGATGACGTAGACCGTTCCGTCGGGGGCAACGGCGATGTCCGAATACCATCCCACATAGGAAAGATAGGGCGTCTTTTCCACCCAAGAGTGTCCGTTATCGAAGCTACACCGCACCGTCAGGTCGCGCCGCTTGGTCTTACTGGCGCAGTTGACGAACAGAAGGGCGTGCTTGCCGTTGATCTTGGTGGAGGTGATACTGCCCTCACAGGCAGGGTCGATGAGGGTCTCATCGAAGCGCGTCTCGCTCCAACCGTCGATGCCGGTTTTGCTGACGGTCACGGCGCGATAGGCCTCCTCCTCGGTGCGGTTCGGCTCTGCCTCGTTGTAGGGCAGACCGTACTGACGCGAGTTGAGCATCACCATGCCGTTGGACAGCTCGACGATACTGGTCTCGTTGAGGTTGTTCGACGCGCGCTCGCCCATATGCCAGCTCTCGCCGTTGTCATCGCTGTAAACCGTGTAAACGTCGTAGCTCTTGGTGGCGGTGATATAGCACCAGATGGGCAGGATCAGGCGACCCTTGTAGTCCCCGTTTTGCAGGCAGAGGCCGTGTCCCGGGCCGAGGTTGCACATTCCCCATCCGAGCGTTGCTTTTTGCAGGGACGCGGTGATCTCGACGGCCTCGCTCCATGTGACGCCGTCGTTTTGGCTTTTGCGGTGGAACACGCCTCCCTGCCCTGCGTTGACGGCATAGAGCAGGTGGATCGTGCCTTCCGCGTCCTGTACCATGACGGGGTTGTTGATCGACTTGGTTCCCTGATCCAAAAACAGAACCTGCTCAAAATCGGTTCCGTTCGCACTGCGGTAGAGCATCAGATCGGTGTCGCCCGTATCGGTCCCCGCATCGTGTCTGGCCTCCCACGCAACAAGGACCGCGCCGCTTGCCGTGACATAGATCCCGGGAATGCGATAGGACAGGTAGCCCTTGTCGGCCGGGTCGGCGATGACCGTTCCCTCGGAGAGAGTGGTTTCTGCCGTTGCCGTGAACAGCGGCATCACGCTCAGCGTGAGGAGAATGGCCAACAGAAAACAGATCTTTTTCATTTGGGTCTTACTCCTCTAAAAATTGCGCGTACAGGGAGAAGCGGAACAGCTCCATGCACATATACTTCCAGCCCGTGGAGGGACGGGAGGTCTCATGCAGGACGTACACCACGCCTGTGCTCTCATCCACGGCCAGATCCGAATACCAGCCAACGGGACAGAGCAGAAGCGGCTTGTCCATCCACGTTTTTCCGTCGTCGAGGCTGCAACGCACCGTCAGATCAAAGCGCTTGGTCTTGCTGGCGCAGTTGGAAAAGAGGATCACGCGAGGCAAGCCCTCCACCTCGGCAGAGCAGATATTGCCCTCGCAGGCAGGGTCGATCAGGGTCTTGTCAAATTTCGTCTCGCTCCAACCGTCGATGCCTGTTTTGCTGACGGTCACACAGCGATAGGCCTCCTCCTCGGTGCGGGGCGGCTTGTCCTCGCAGTACGGGAGGGTGTATTGACGCGAATTGAGCATCACAGAGCCGTCCGACAGCTCCACGATGCAGGTCTCGTCGTGGTTATCCGAGGCGATCTCTCCCATTTGCCACGTCTCGCCGTTGTCGTCGCTGTAAACCGTGGTGATGCGATTGGTGAAGTTGGGGCCCGCCTGTTGCAGATGCTCGCTCCACATCCATGCCGGCACGATCAGTCTTCCCGCGTTCGCGCCGTGACGCAGGCAGATGCCGTGTCCCGGGCCGAAGCCGAGCTTATCCCAATGGTGGCGGCGAAGCGAATCGGTGATTGGACGCGGCTCGCTCCACGTGATGCCGTCGTCGTCGCTGTACGTGTTCCAGAGTCCTCCCTTTCCCACGTCACAGCAGTACAGAGCCTGCAAGCGGTCGGTGTTGGTTACGAACAGGACAATGTTATTCAGCGTCTCGCCGTAGCCCTTATCGTAGTACTCCTGTCCTTTGGCGAGGAAGATCGACTCGCCAAAGGTCTCGCCTCCGTCGGTGGAGCGACGCAGGAACAGATCCATCAGGCACTCGTCGCCGTTTCCCTGTCCCTTGCGGTTGACCTCGTAGTTGCGGCTCTCCCAGTAGGCGATCACCGTTCCCTGTTTGGTGACGATGATGCCGGGGATGCGGTAGGCGCTGTACGGAGCCTTCTCCGCCTCGGGATTGCCGATGACGGAGGAAAGGATCTCCTTGCTACGATCGAAATTGCTCATGGTGTTTCTCCTTTGGTTGAAGAATTACAGGCGGCTCGTGACCTCGCGACGGATGCGCTCCTTGGTCTCCTCGGAGAGGGGCGCGAAGGGTGCGCGCGCGACTCCAAAGTCGAAGCCCATCTGGCACAGGACCTCCTTGTTCATCTGCATACCGCCCACCTCGATCAGGATCTTGATGATGCGGTTTGCCTCGCGCTGGACCTCCAAAGCCTCGGCCATGCGATTCTCGGAGAACAGACGCTGAATGGTGATGAACTTCTCGGCCATGTAGTTGTAGGTGCTTCCGATACCGCCGTTCGCGCCCATGGAAAGTCCGCAGAGGAACATCTCGTCGAAGCCGTTGAAGATCACCTTTTCGGGGAAGCGAGCGGTGAGCTGCTCCAAGGCAAAGTAGTCGTTGGAGGTGTGCTTGAGACCGATGATGCCGTCGCTGTCGAGGATCTCGGCGATCTGATCGGTGGAGAGCTTCACACCCGAGGTGCCGGGAATGTTATACATGACCATCGGCATCTCGCTTCTCTCCACGATCTGGCGGTAGTAGCCCTTGATCTCGTCGAAGGTGAAGCCATAGTAGAAGGGAGCGACGGCGGAGATGGCGTCGTAGCCCAGCTTCTTTGCCAGCTTTGCATAGCGAACCGCCTGATCGGTGGAGATCGCGCCAACGTGCGCGATCAGCTTTGCGCGACCTGCGGTCTTCTCGGCCACGATCTCATAGACCTGATTTCTCTCCTCCTCGGTGAGCAGGAAGGCCTCGGCGGTGCTTCCGGCAACGTAAAAGCCCTTCACACCCTTTTTGAGGTTATACTCCACAAGCTCCTCCAGAGCGCGACGGTTGATGCCCTCCTTTGCGAAGGGAGTCAAGAGAGCGGGATAAACGCCGCCCAGTTCAATAGCAGGATTGGTTTTCATAGTGTTTTTCCTTTTTCTATGGGTTATTTTGGTCGGACGGGAGAGGGCTCACCCTCTCCCGTCTTGGATGGACGGATTTAGTCGTTCTTCTTTTTGGTCAGAACCAGAGCCGCAGGGCTGAGAAGTGCCAAGAGAGCCAGAATGCCGGCTCCTCCAACCGTGGAGGCGCATCCTGCCTCCTCACCGCCGTCGGCGGGAGTGGTTGCAGGCGTGGTTGTGGGAGTGGTAACGACGGGATCGGTGACAGAGGGCGTAGGATCCTGCGTGTCGCCGCCGGGGGTCTGGTCGCCGCCCTGAGGAGGATCGTTGTCGGGCGTTGCGTGAATGTTCTCGATGAAGAAGCAGTTTTCTGCCATGGGAACGCTGACAGCGTCCACCTTCGCCACGTTATCGGGCTGGGACAGATCATACACGCCGATGATGTTCTCGATCTCGGTGGAGTGGGTGTTTCCTTCGTTGATGGCCAGAACGGTTCCGCTTCTGACGAAGCCGATCATCGCACCCACGCAGGCATTGCCGCTTTCGTTCTTGTTTTGGAAGTTCACGCTGCCGCCCGCGCCGCAGTTCTCAAAGGAGAAGGTACCAACGAAGGGGATCGAGCCAACCAGAGAGCCGATACCCACCATGTTGAGGTTGGCGGGAGCGATCGTTCCGTGGTTGGAGTTGACGGTGATGTCACCCGTGTTATAGCAGTTCTTGAAATTATTTCTCGCGCCGTCGGAGATGTAGCCGACGATACCGCCAACGGTGTGGATCGAACCGTTGTCCATCATGTTCACGGTCACGTCTCCTGCGTTGTAGCAGTTCTCAATGGTGCGGTAGGAGGATCCCGTATTCATCACAGCACCGATCAGACCGCCCACGCGCATATCGGTTCCGTTGTGGAAGGTGATGTTCGCGCGGTTGAAGCAGTTGGAGACCACCAGCTCATAGCGGGATGCTCCGATCAGGGTTGCCGAGCGGGTGGAGCCGTTGAGCTCGATGTCACCGTTCATAATACCGAGATTGTAAACCTCTCCGTAGCCAACGTAGCCGAAGAAGCCTTGCAGGCAGAGGGTCGCGCCGTCGGCCTTGTCCTCGAGGTTGAGGTTATAGATAACGTGATTGTCGCCGTCGAAGATACCGGCAAACATACGGTTGTCATCCCAGCCGGTTCCAACCTGACAGCCGCCGATTGCATTTGCCACGCCTGCAAAGGTGCAGTTGCGAACCTTCAAGGCCATTGCGTCGGTCGATCCATTAAAACCGAGCCCAACGAAACCGGCGGTGTATCTGCTTTCCGCTCCATTCAGGGTTGCCCCCACGTAGCAGTTGTAAATCGAGATGCCGGACGTGCCACCCGCGATGAAGGCATATCCAACCAAGCCGCCAACATGCGTATTCCCGCTCGCATTCACCGCGCAATAATCGTCCAAATACACATTGCGGATCACAACGTTCGCACCATTGGAGGAAACCGCATTGAACAAGCCATTTCCACTCACAGTCAGGTTGCTGATGATGTGTCCCTGTCCGTCAAAGATTCCTTGGAAGTAGACCAAACTATCCCCATAAGATCCGATCCCCTTGAAATCGGTCAGAGCGGAGCAATCCAAATCGTTTGCTACGTAAATGGTGACGTTCGCAAAGGTGTTGCCTGCGGCCACCTTGTCAGCCAAGGTTTGCAGATCAGCCGCCTCGGTGAGCTTCAGGGCAGGTTCGGAGTTGTAATCGTTGATATGAGGAACGTTGGTAAGATCCACCGCGCTAACATTGTCCTTGGAGTAGCCGGTCAGATAGAGGTCATACCCCGTGGTGATCATGTTTGCTTCGATCGCATGGTTAAAGCCGTTCGCCTCTACACCGCCCATGTTGGGAATCTTGTTGTAGATCGCGCCCGCATATTCCGTTCCACAAACCGTTCCCGTGGTCTTGTTTGCAAACAGGCGAATCCAACGGGTGCTATTGTTACCGTTCATTGCGCCAAGGATACCGCCCGCCACGCGACCGCTCACAGCACCTGCGCTCTCACAGGTCTGAATGATCGGCTGGTAGCTGGTAAAGCCTGCCGCCATGGCCACGATACCACCGGCAAAGCCCGTGCCACCGTTCACGACAGCATGGCTCTTGACATTCTCGATCAGGACCGAAACCTGACCGGCATCTGAGCTCTTGCCAAGATAGTCCCCAAAGAGGCCGCCGTCTGCTCCCATGCTTGCCACAAAGGCAATCACGCCGGTACGCGCGGTGGTAGAGGTTCCGTTATAGGTGAAGGAGCAGGAGGAATCGATGACCAGATTGCAGATCACCGCACCTCTTACAAAGCCAAACAGACCAACATTCGCATTGCCGGTTGCCTCGGAGGTCACCGTCAGGTTTTTGATGGAGTGATGCTGTCCGTCAAAGTAGCCGCGGAAGCAGGTAACATCTCCCGCATTGATGTTTGTTGACCAAACCGACACGTTGTTTCCGATCGGAGTCCACGCTTTGCCGCTCATGTCAATATCGGCAGTTAGGTAGACATACTTACCTACGAAGGTTTCGTTTTTGGTCGTGTCATTCACCAAATTGGTAAACGCCAACAGCTCGTCGGCCGTGGAAATGGTATAGGTGTTCGATTTGGAGGTTGTACCGGCTTTGTAGTTGGTCATCGAAACCAGATCGTCGGTAACCTGAATCGGGCGATAGCCGGCAAAATCGGCTTGGTATCCGCTGACCCATGTTTTCTCCTCGATCAAAAAGGGCACTTTAACCCCGGTCGAATCATTCTTGTTGTTCCCTGCGTACGGGTCGACGGTGCAGTTGGAATCCTTGTTGTACATGGGCGCCTGCATCTCGCTACCTTGAATCGTTCCGGCAACTTTACAACCCCAAATGCGAAGATTGCGTCCGCTTCCGGTCGTTACCGTTTTGGATAAAAAGCCTATGATTCCGGCCGCCACACGGCCACTCACGCCGCCAAGGCTCTCGCAACATTGAATGATGGGAGCATAGGAGGTGTGCGCACTTCCGAGTGCCACAATACCGCCTGCATAGCCTGTACCACCCTTCACGGCGGCTTTGTTCTGAACATTCTCGATCAAAACAGTGACCTTGTCGGTGCTGTACGTACCAATGGGATCACCAGCCAGTGCCAAGCTCATGACAAAGCCAACCACGCCGGTACGCGCGTTGGTGGACTCTCCTGCATAGGTGAAGGAGCAAGTGGAATCAATGATCAAATTGCAGATCACCGCACCTCTTACGTAACCAAAGAGGCTGGCGTACACGATCTCTGAGCCCGTTCCCGTCGTAACGTTGACGTCGAGGTTCCTAATGGTATGTCCCTGCCCGTCGAAATAGCCCCTGAAATACGGAGTACCGGGGTTGTGATTTGACAAAGCTGCCGAGGTATTGTTTCCGATCGGCGTCCACGTTTTGCCGTCCATATCCATGTCGCCGATCAGGTAGACCTTTCTGCCCTCAAACGTATCCCCATTGTTAACCAGTTCGGCAAACTTCATCAATTCGTCTTCCGTGGAAATGGTTACGTATTCGGATTGCGTTCCTGCGGCATAAGCCGTCATGGTCACGGCTTTGTCCGAATCCAATGGAAGTCGGCTTGCACCATTCGTTTGATATCCGGTTTGGGCTTTGTAGTCGACCTCGCCAATGGATATCGTAACCGCATTCACGCCGACCACCAGCACGCTCATGAGCATGGCGACGACGAGAAGCAGACTGATGAGTTTGGTTGCTTTCATGTCTTTGAAATCTCCTTTTCTAATGTCTTTTGATTTCGCGGGGGTTGCTTGGGCTTTCGGGGAAATCGCAAGCCTTTCCCTTCTCTCCCATTCTTCATCTTAATTATAAACCATTCTATCAAAAAAGTAAATGAACGAATCGGCGAACTTTTTTCAAAGCATTTCCAATTCGTTCCATTTTGTAGGTCTCTCTGTATTTTTGTCACATTATACAAAGAAGTATCCCTCTTTTGATCATGTTGCACAACGCCTTTTTTGCGAAAAGAGAAACAGGGGCGTCCCCAAAATGGGACGCCCCTGTTTTTTGATGTATGCAGAGATCAGCCGTTGACGTTGTTGTCGTCCTGGCTTGCAGAGGGCTGTGCGCCGAGGATCTTTCCGGCGGGAACACCCATCACCAGAGAGCCCTTCTTCTGCTCGTACTCCTCATCGGACATGCAAAGGATCTTGATGCCGAGAATGATGCCCATGATCGAGTTGATAATTCCGATCACTCCGCAGGTAACCACACCGAGAATAATGCGCCAAATACCCGTGGAAACGTCACCGCGCATGAAGCAGGGTACGCCGTAGGAGTTGAAGATCAGGGTCATGATGCCGTAAACGATTCTGTTATCCATGATAACCTCCTAAAATGAATATTTTGTAGACACATTATAGCATGCAAGCGAGGGTTTGTCAATAGGATTTGAAAAAGTTGTGAACACATTTCGCCTCACGCCCCCACCGCGGCCTTTTCTCCCACGGTGTCAAGGAAGCTCTCGATGGCGGAATCGTAGATCTCTCGGCGGAGGATGCGGAGCTTGGAATGGTGGCCGTCCTCGATCCAGACCAGTCGCTTTTCGGCGGCCGGGCAGGCATCGTAGAGCTTTTTCGCCTTTTCGGGGAGCGCGTAGCGGTCGCAGGTCCCGTGGAGCATCAACAGAGGTCCGCGGTACTCGCCGATCTTGTCCCTCGCGCCCGAATGGAAGCTGTACCCCGTGTGGCGCTTCATGGTCTTTTCCACAAGCCCAATGATGAAGGTCGGCTTTTTCAGATCCTTCATGTGCAGGTAGTAGTTTTCATAGAAGGTCTCGTACATTCCGTCGGCCACCAGCCCACTCAGATACGCGGGACACCGCTCGGAGGTCAGGGCGAACAGGCCGCACACCGAGCCGATGCAGATACCGTGGAGCAGGATGCTCTGCACGCCCTTCTCGCGGTGCAGCATCTCCGCCCATTGCAAGACGTCGAGCGATTCCTCGAAGCCGAGCGTGTTGTATTTTCCGTCGCTCTTTCCGTGCGCCCGTTGGTCGATGCAGAGGACATTATAGCCGCTTTTTTGATAGGGGGACGCGAAATAGTAGCTGTACCGCAGGTTGTCGGTGCGCCCGGGGATGATGATGACGGCACGATCGTGACCGAAATCGTAGTACTCTCCCCACAAGTGAAGCCCGTCGCGCACGATATGGACCTCCTCCATAGAGGCGGCATTTTCCTTCGCCCATTCCAGTCCCTCGTCACGCATACGGCAGGATTCCTCGTCCTCATGGAAGAAGTCGCGGCCCCATGTTTTGGGAGTTTTTCGCACCATGGTGTTCAAATAGACGATGTAGGCGGTGATGCAAAGAAGCGGATAGAGCAGGATCAGATGCAACAAAACGATCACTCCCAGACAGATCAGAAGGATCATGGGCAGCTCGATCGCGAGCAGATTGGTCAGGATTCCGATAAGCAAGGGCATGCGTCTATTCTCCTTTCGAGGTCTTCTTTTTTCTCGCCTTTCGCGCTTCCAGCTCCCGTTGCAGGGAGAGACAACGCTGATAGACGATCTCGTTGACGCGCGCGATCTCCTCCTTGGTGGGGTTTTCGCTCTCGCAAAGCTCCCACGGGTAGATCGGCTCGCCGATGATCAGATGCACGCGCTTGAACAGCCCATACTGTCCGTCGGTGATGACCGGCAGGATGGGGACCTGTGCGCGCAGGGCGATGACGAGATAGCTCGCCTTGAAGGGGTGCATCCTCCCGTCGGGCGTGATGCGCGCTTCGGGATAGATCTGCAAGAGCTTTCCCTTCTCCAAAAGGGCGACGCTCTCGTCGATAAAGCGGAGACTGCCCGTGTCCTTATCCGACGCCACCCCTCCGAAAAAACGCATCCCCCACAGAAAGAACTTCCCTCGTTTCTTGTTCCTCTGCGGCCAAAAGACCACGTAGAGCTTACGAAAAGGAAACAGAAACAGGTTCCTCATGTAATCGAAGACCCTGTAATGGTTGGAGATCACCAGAGCCCCGCCCTTGACGCGTCTTCCCTGCACGGCCTTGTTCTGATAGTAGGTCTTTCGCTTGAAAATAAGAAGCTGAGGAAGCCAGCCGGTGATGAGCGCCAGCCAGCGGAAGAATTCATACATGACCAAGTTGTTCCTTTACGATTTTTTCCAGATCCGCAAGGGTGTAGGAGAAATGCTCCGCCTCGAAGGGGATCCGCGTACCGAAGCGCGCGTCAATGTCTCCCACGAAGGCGTAGTAGTCGAGACTGCTACAACCGAGGTCGGTGAAGATGTTGTCCTCCAAGCCGATCTCGCTCGGAGACAGGTCGAGCAGGTCGGCCAGCATACGGCGGAGCTGCTCGGTGATCGTCTCTCCCCCCTCGGGGAATGCGGTGGTGAAGGTGGCAAGCTCGCCCGACGAGATGCGACACAGCAGGTCGACTTCGTCGAGCGCAAACGCGTCCTCGGCGCAGAGCGGCTCCACGGTGTAGAGCGCGTCGATCGGCGTGTCCTTGATCTCGCTCTCCACCGAATCGCGTAGCGTCTGCCACGCCTCGGGTTGCAGGGTCTTCGGTAGGGAGAGGAGCAACAGAAGGCGTTTTGTGTCTTCCCGATACAGAAGCGCGCGGGGAAAATCACCGCCGACGCGCAGAAGCATCTTTCGGAGGGTCTCCTTGTTGACGGTCGTTTGATTTTCCAGCACGACCAGATCACCGGGGCGATCAAACAGACCGCTCGCGCCGTCCAACGGAGTCCAACCCAAGGGGTAGCCGATCACGCCCAAAAGTGCGCGTGTTTCCTCGGATAGCACGCCGTTTGCGACTATGCAAACGCGAAGCGTATCGCCAAAAAGCTCACCACGCAGGACAGAATAGCGTTTTCTTGCCGCTCTTTGCCAGAGCTTGCCCCGTCCGTTTTTCATCGTGTCGGCATCGGTCTGCAAGCGGTTGGCAGGCTTCCCCGCGGCGGCGCATCGCCTGCCCCACTCGCGTCTTGCCAGTCGCTCCACGCCCTCCCAAAAGAGGGGGGACGCCACCAAAGACGTCACGCCTACGCGGCGCGCAGAGCGCATGACAGCCTCCACCGAGCCACTCGACGGAAAGACCAAGGTCGCCCCTTGCAGGCCGGCGGCAAGACAGCCGTGGAAAAAGCCGACGGGATGGGAGAGCGGAAAGCAGACCGTCAAGCGGTCGTTCTCCTTCGTTTTCTTGGCGCATAGGAGCTTGGCAGTGTCAAGGAGCGCGTCCCGCTCCCATAGAACGTATCTCTCGCCGTCAAACAGCCAAACGCTCTCCCCGAACGGCGCGCCCCCGTCAAGCGGCGAGAGGCTCGCCCCCTTCGCTTGGAGATTTCCGTAGGACAGGGCATCCTCTGCGCCGTTTGGTGGGGAGTTCAGATACACCGTTCCGCGCATTTGGAGAGGCGGTTCGGCGTTTTTTTCTTTACATGGTAGCAAACAAGGCGTATTTCCGCTTCGCAGGATCGCCCAAAAGCAGAACAGCCATTCCACACCGCTCTCGCCGTACAGGCCGATCACGCCCTCTCTTCCCCATCGGTCGGTCAAGGCGGCGGCAAGCGATTCGATGACCGCCTTCGCTTCCTTGCAAAAGACGCGACGGACACGCATCGAGACGGTCTCGGCAAACGTCGCGTCGTTCTCCGCAAGCAAATGACGGCAAAGGCCTTGCAGGGTGGAAATTCCCTGCAAGACCTCGTTTTGTTTCGTTCTCCCCGTCATGCCTCGGTCCCCTCGGAGGTAGCCTCCTCTGCGGACTTCGTTTCCTTTCCGAGACACGCCACCGAGCGCGGCATACGGAAGGCCAGACAGAAGGCCGCCATGCAGAAGAGGGCCACAAGAAGCGTGAGCAGATGGATCAGATCCTTCTGCTTGAGGAAGACGAGAATGATGTGCGACGCAAGCGCCGCCGACACCGCCTCAAACAAGCCCTGAATGGCAAAATACATCGAGGAGGCGCAGGTCAGACCGCGTCGGTTCTCCTCCTCCGCGAGCTGGGAGGGGATCATGTAGGTGACCGAGAAGAACGCGCCGATGCCGAAGGAGTTTAAGAGACTGCAAAAGATGGCGAACGGCAGCAGCAGATTTTCGGGCACGAGATTGTGGCACAAAAACATCAGCGACATTCCCGCCGAGAACATCAAAAGCGCATACTGGTAGGCAAATTTCAGTCCCTTTTTCTTGATAAGATGGTTATAGATCAGGAGGGTAAAGGGGACGGGCGCAAAGGCCGACGCCATGACGAAGGTCATGTTGATGCCTGTGGTGGAGAAAAACTCGTTGATACCGCTGAGGAAGAGCTGAAGTCCCATGTTCATCACGAACAAAATGCAGAGCCAGAAGACATAGCGGCGGTTCTGGAAGGACATCCGAAGCGAGCGTCCCAAGGGGATGTACTCGCGCTTGGGGATATCAACATCCTTACCATCGGTGCGATCCTCCTTGAGGAGGAAGAGCGGGATCATCATGGTCAGCGAGAGCGGCAGGAACAACAGTGCCACCCAGCGAATGTTCCATCCCATATTGACAAATACGGGTACGAGCGCAAAGCTGAGCGAGAAGTAGACCACGTCGCAGACCGACTTGACGTTGGACAGAAAGACGCGATCCTTGTCGTTTGCAATGATCTCACTGAACGTGGCGTAATAGGTCAGCATGGTCATGGTGTAGGCCGAATAGAAGATGGTCAGGATCAGAACGAACCAGAGCGTGTTGAGCAGAGTCGCGCCTCTTTGCAGAGGGACTAAAAACAGCACGAACGAAATGACCGTCAAAATCCAGCCGCCGAGAATGGCGGGACGGCGACGTCCCCACGGGGTTTTGAGATTATCGGTGAAGGACGCCAGCGGAATGTCCACGATCCCGTCGAAGGACTTAGAGAGAAACGCCAGTACCGCCCACAGCCCCGCGATGACAAGATCCTGATTGAGGTAGGTCCAGTTCTCCACGTTGTCAACGAAGCCGCCGACGAGCAAAGCACTGCAAAGGTACGAGCCCACGATCATGCTCAGCATATTCACGCCAAGCCCCGCGCATCCGTACAACAGTAGCTTCTTGCGACTTTTGATTGCGTATTTCGGTTCCATAGTTGTCTCCTTGGTTGTTTATATTGGATTGCCGATGCCTCGGCTTGGGTTTATTCAAAGGACAAAATCACGTCCCCGTTGGGGTCCTCGGTCTCGACCTCGCTGATCTCCAAATAGAGATACCGCTCCTCGGAATAGGCGCGAAGGGCGTCCAGCGTCTCACGGGACACACCAAGACCGTAAAAGACCGTCAGGGTGTCACGCTCCTCGTCCTCCATCGTGTCGGTAAGGACGCGACAGGCTACCGAGGTGATGTCTTCCCCGCTCGCGAGCAGACTGCTCCCACGCAGTGCCAAGATCTCGCCCTCCTTCAAGGGAACGCCCTCATAGACCGCGTCACGCGCGGCAGTGGTGAGACGAATATCGTAGACATTGGAGAGGATCTGTACCGCCTCCTCGGCCACGGCCGTGGGGTCGTCGCTGAGAAAATCCATTTGTGCCAGAGCCGCGTAGCAATCGGCCACCGAGCCGGAGGGAAGCACCGTCACCCGTCCCGCGTCGAACAGCTCGGCCGCCTGACGCGCGGTGAGGAGATAGTTGGGGTTATTCGGAAAGACCAAGATGGTTTCGCATTCGGCGGCCTCATAGGCCTGCACGAAGTTCTGCGCGCTGGGAGCCTCGGCGGCGTTGAGCGAGAGGACCACGCTCGCGCCCATCCGACCGAACAGCTCGGTCATGCTCTTGCTTTGCGCCACCGCGACCACGGCAAAGGAGCCGACCTCGCGGCGTCCCACCCGACGGATCACGCGATCCTGCTCCATGGGGAGCGCGGTGTGCTGAACCGTCATGTTCTCGATCTTCACCGAAAGCAATTCCCCGTAGCGGCGCATCAATCCCAAGACCTGCTCGGGCGCTTTCGTGTGGATATGCAATTTGACCTTGTCTCTTTCCAAGGAGTAAACGATCGAGTCTCCCATCCCCTCCAAGGTCTTACGAAGGGAGGGCTCGTCGTAGGGCTCGGCGGCATCGAGAAGCTGCATCAAAAGCTCGGTGCAAAAGCCGAAGGTAAATTCGCTTTTTCTGTGGAAGCGGGCATAGTCGGTCACGGCACGCGGCAAGGCCTCGGTCGGCTCTCGCAGCTCCTCTCCGAGCAAAAACTTCATCATGCCCTCAAACACGAAGATAATTCCCATCGCGCCGCTGTCGACCACTCCTGCCTGCTTTAAGACGGGAAGCAGCTCGGGCGTGCTTTCCAGCGAGATCTTCGCGCGGTGCAAAAAGAGCTTGATCAGGTCGTGCAGATCGGCCTCGGAATTGTCTGCGATGCCACTGCGTGCCACATATTCGGTCGCCTCTCTCACCACCGTGAGGATCGTGCCCTCGGTGGGACGCGAAACGGCGGCGTAGGCGTAGGTCACGCCCTGCTCCAAGGCGGCGATCAGATCGGCGGCAGTTGCCGTCTCCTTTTTCTCGGGCTCGGTGAGATGCCGACAAAAGCCCTTGAAGAACTGGGAAACGATCACCCCCGAGTTGCCTCTCGCTCCGTAGACCACCGCTCCCGAGAACTGCTCGCAGGCGCGGTGAAGCGCGTGGCTCTCACGACCAATGGCGGCGTATCCGTTTTGCAGGGTGGTGACCATATTGGTGCCCGTGTCGCCATCGGGAACGGGAAAGACGTTCTGCGCGTTGACCTCCTCGCTGTGCGCGGAGAGGTTGCGGATCCCGTAATCCAGAAGATTACGAAACAGCGCCCCGTCCATCTGCTTATACATCATACCATTCTCCTAACCGTCAAGATTCCGACCGTCACGGTCATTTCCCCGTGATCTCCTTCATGACTTCCTTTTCCTTTTCGAGATCGGGCGACACCGGCTCTCCGAGATAGTAGACGCCGATCATGCCGGGGCCGATGTTCGTAGCGTTTCCGGGGAAGGATTCGGTGACGAATACACGCTTAAAAGGAACAGCCTCCTCCACACGTCGTTTCATATCCTCGGCGTATCGGGCGCGATCGGTGTGCACGATCACGGCGTAGCCCTCCTCGGGGCGAACGGCGGTCTTGGCAACGTAGGCGGCGGTCACCTCCAAGGCTCTGCGAATGCCCTTCGCCTTGGTCAGGACCGTGACGTACCCGTTCGTGTCGCAATCGCCCATCGGCTTAACGCCCGCGAAGCTGCCCATGATGGCCTTCGCCATGCCGATCCGACCGCGACGCGCGACCACCATCAAGTCGTCGATCGGTCCCATCTGATGCACGCGGTGGCGGTTTTCCTCCAACCACGCGATCGTTTCCTCCATGCTTTTTCCCTCGGCTTGGAGCAGGTGCGCGTGCAACACCAGAAGCCCGAAGCCACCCGCCATCCGCATGGAATCAAAGCAATGGATCCTCGCTTCGGGGTGCTTTTCCCGAGCCTTTTTCGCTCCCATACAGGCAAAATCGTAGGTTCCGCTGACCTTGGCGGAGATCGAGATGCTGAGCACGCCGTAGCCCTGCTCGATGTAGGAGCAGAAGACGTCGCAATACTCATCGGGGTTGGGGGGAGACGAGGTCACCTTCGCTTGCTTGTTGTTGAGGGCGGCGTAGAAATCGTCTCTTGAAATGGTCTCCCAATCCAAGTCGCTTCTGTAATCGGCAGATCCGCCGTTCTGTTTGATGGTGATATGTCCCTTGATATAATCCTTCACGCCCATCGCCTCCCGCATCTCCTTCGAGAGATCGCAGGTGATGTCGGCTAAAATCACATACTTTTCCAAACGTAATCGCTCCTTTCCTCTCGTCCTTGACCGTCTTTCTTTGCCGCGACGGTCCATCCGATTGGACGCATACAAATTTATTGTAACACAATTCGACAAAAAAGTCAATAGAAAAAAACGGGCGCGACGTCTGAAATTGCTTCCATTCCGCCCCTCCTCTCCCCATCCTATGCCCACCCTTCCGTCTTCTCCCCGATCCACCGAAAAAATCGACCAAAAATCAGCAATTCCTTTCCAATTTGTTTCAAAAAACGATTGACAACCGAGACAAATCGTGCTAAAATAAAAGATGAACGGAATGGCGCCGTTTTTTTCGGCGCGGATTGTTAAGGAAATAACGATCTTTTGATCGGAAAGAAAGGAAACACAACCATGGCAACCGTTGTTATCATGCCCCGTCAAGGGCAAAGCGTGGAAAGCTGCATCATCACCGCCTTCAACAAGAAGGTGGGAGATTCGGTTGAAAAGGGAGAGGTCCTGTTCTCCTATGAGACCGATAAATCCGCCTTCGACGAGCCGGCTCCCGAGTCGGGCAAGCTGCTGGCGATCTTTTGTCAGGAGGGCGATGACGTTCCCTGCTTGGAGAACGTTTGCGTGATCGGTCAGGAGGGGGAGGACATCTCCCAGTTCCTTCCGAAGCAAGAGGCCGCAGAGGCCGCTGTCGCCCCCGCCGCCGAGGAGGCAAAGCCCGCTGAGACCGCCGTCGCTACGGCTCCCACCGCCGAGGCTCCCGTCGCCACCGCAGGCGGCATCGGCGCGATCTCCCCTCGCGCCAGACTTCTTGCCGAAAAGACCCATGCGGATCTCTTGAAGGCGATCCCCACGGGCCCCAACGGACGCATCATTGAGCGCGACGTACAGCGCCTTGTGGATCTGGGACTCACCGTCTCCCCCGCCGCCAAGGAGGGCTACACCGAGGCTGTCGAGGGAAGCGGCATCAATGGTCGCGTGACCCTTGGTGATCGTATCGCTCCCGTCGCCGCCGAGACGACCGCCCCTGCCGCTCCTGTGGCGACCGAGGCAGAGTACGTTGATGAGAAGCTCCCCAACATCCGTCGGGTGATCGCCAAGTCGATGCACGCATCCCTGTCGACCATGGCACAGCTCACCCTCAATTCCTCCTTCGACGCCACCAAGCTGCTCGCTCTCCGCGCCTCCTTGAAGGCAGGAGCCGAGAAGATGGGGATCGGCAACATCACCCTCAACGATATGGTCCTGTTCGCCGTTTCGCGCGTCCTGCTCAACCATCGCTCGCTCAACGCCCACTATCTGGACGATACCATGCGCTACTTTAACACCGTGAACCTCGGCGTTGCCGTGGATACCGACAGAGGTCTGATGGTTCCCACCGTCTTTGGCGCGGAGAAGCTCACGCTCAGTCAGCTTTCCAAGACCGCCAAGGGCGTGATCACCGCGGCGCAGGACGGCTCGATCAATCCCGATCTGTTGCGCGGTGCATCCTTCACCGTTACCAACCTCGGCTCTCTCGGAATCGAGAGCTTCACGCCTGTCATCAATCCTCCCCAGACCGGTATTCTGGGTGTGGACAACATCACCAGACGCATCAAGGAGGTGGGTGGCGAGGATGTGACCTATCCCGCAATGGGACTTTCCCTCACCTTCGACCACAGAGCGCTCGACGGCGCACCTGCCGCGAAGTTCCTCAAAGAGCTCTGCTTCGCTCTGGAAAACTTCGACCTGCTTCTGACCAAGTAAGGAGGGACACGTCATGTATGATCTGATCATTCTGGGCGGCGGCCCTGCCGGCTACAATGCCGCTGAGCGCGCGGGAAACGCGGGGCTCAAAACGCTGGTGATCGAGGAGCGCGCGCTCGGAGGCGTTTGCCTCAACGAGGGCTGCATCCCCACCAAGACCCTTCTCTACTCTGCCAAGATCTTTGACTACGCCAAGCACGGTGCCGATTACGGCGTTCACTTCGACGGCGCGTCCATCGACCACGCCTTCGTGGTGGCAAGAAAGAACAAGGTAGTGCGTCAGCTCGTTTCGGGCGTTGGCGCAAAGCTCAAGCACGCTAAGGTGGACGTGGTGAATGCCACCGCCTATATCAAGGAGAGAAACGCCGAGGGCTTCGTTGTGACCGCCGCCGACACCGAGTATGTCGGAAAGCAGCTTCTCATCTGCACCGGCTCCGCCCCCGCCCTTCCCCCCATCGACGGCTTGGCCGATTCTCTCAAAAACGGCTTCGCCCTGACCAACCGTGAGGTTCTGGATCTGACCGAGCTTCCCCGGTCCATCGTGATCGTGGGCGGCGGCGTGATCGGTCTCGAGATGGCCTCCTACTTCAATTCGGTCGGCGCGAAGGTCTACGTGGTGGAAATGATGGATCACATCGCCGGCGCGGTGGACCGTCAGATCAGCACCATGCTCCAAAAGGAGTACGCCGCTCGCGGTGTGGAGTTCATCCTCGGTGCGCGCGTGACCTCCATCAAGGACAAGGCTGTTACCTATGAAAAGGACGGCAAATCCACCGCCCTTCCCTGTGACTACGCACTGGTCTCGATCGGTCGCCGTCCGAGAACTGCCGGCATCGGCTGTGAGAACATCGGACTCAAGCTGGAGCGCGGCGCGATCGTGACCAATGAGCTGGGCAAGACCAATGTCCCCGGTGTTTGGGCGGCAGGCGACGTCAACGGTCGCTCGATGCTGGCGCACACCGCCTACCGTGAGGGCGAGGTCTGCATCAACAACATCCTCGGCAAGAAGAATCGCATCCACTACAATTCCATCCCCTCGGTGATCTACACCAATCCCGAGGTGGCATCGGTGGGCGAGACCGAGGAATCCGCCAAGGAAAAGGGTCTGGACGTGATCGTCGAGACCGTCACCCTCAAATACAGCGGCCGCTACATCGCCGAGAACGAGCACGGAAACGGCGTTGTCAAGATCCTGATCGACAAGGCGCACCGCAACATCGTTGGTCTGCATATGATCGGAAGCTATGCCTCCGAGATCATCTACGGAGCCGCTATGATGGTGGAGACCGAGATGCGCGTGGCCGACATCCAGAAGCTGGTGTTCCCGCACCCCACGGTATGCGAGGTCATCCGCGAGGCGCTGTTCATGTAAGTCTTTCGAATCGAAAATCAAAAAAGGAGATATAGAAAAATGCCAAAGAGTCAATACGTTGATCCCGGGAAGGCCTTTGAGGCCGGCTACATCCATTTCGAGGATATTCCCGTCTGTCAGTACAACAAGACCCTCAAGGAGGAGCTGAAGATCTACTCCAAGGAGGACATGATGCGGATCTACCGCGACATGGCCATCATCCGTGAGTTTGAGACCATGCTCAATGAGGTCAAGGTCAAGAGCGAGTACAACGGCGTTGCCTACAACAACCCCGGCCCCGCTCACCTCTCGATCGGTCAGGAGGCCTCCGCTGTTGGTGAGGCTTACTGCCTGGACATCAACGACTTTTCCTTCGGCTCTCACCGTAGCCACGGCGAGATCCTGGCCAAGGGTCTCTCCTCCATCCACAAGCTGGATGACAAGGAGCTTTACGACATTATGAAGGAGTTTCTCGACGGATCGGTGCTGGCCGTCGTGGAGAAGCACATGAACGCAGGCGGAAACGTCAAGGAGCTGGCTATCAACTTCCTGCTCTACGGCGCGCTGGCCGAGATCTTTGCCCGCAAGACCGGATTCAACCGCGGTCTCGGCGGCTCGATGCATGCCTTCTTCATTCCCTTCGGTCTGATGCCCAACAACGCCATCGTCGGCGCATCGGCTCCCATCGCGCTCGGCGCGGCTCTCTATAAGAGATCCAACCACAAGC
>JAZSKO010000241.1:0-4306 GCA_045534875.1 Eubacteriales bacterium
GGATCTCCTGAATATTGGAGATCTTCTTATCTGCCGTGCGAGGGAACGCGTCATTGCAGCCAGCCTCAATCTTATCCATATCGGTTGCCATGTAGGGCGAGAGGTAGCCTCTGTCGAACTGCATACCCTCCACGACCTCGGAATAGGTATCGGCCGACTTGGACTCCTCAATGGTGATCACACCGTCTGCGGTGACCTTCTCCATCGCGTCTGCGATGAGCTGACCGATCACCTCGTCGCCGGCGGAAATGGTTCCCACGCGAGCGATATCATCCGAGCCGTTGACCTTCTTGGAAATAGCCATCAGGGCGGCAACAGCCGCGTCCACAGCCTTCTTCATGCCCTTTCTGAGCACCATGGGGTTTGCTCCCGCGGTGACGTTCTTCATTCCTTCGCGAACGAAGGCCTGCGCCAGAAGGGTTGCGGTGGTGGTACCGTCACCTGCCGCGTCGTTGGTCTTGGTTGCGACCTCCTTCACGAGCTGTGCGCCCATGTTCTCTGCCTCGTCCTCCAGCTCGATCTCCTTTGCGATGGTCACGCCGTCGTTGGTGATCAGGGGAGAACCAAACTTCTTATCCAGCACCACGTTTCTTCCCTTGGGGCCCAAGGTGATCTTGACCGTGTCTGCCAGCTTATCCACGCCACGCACCAAAGCGTTGCGCGCCTCAATTCCGTACAAAATATCCTTTGCCATGATCCGATTTCCTCCTCTATTTTACTCTACGATCGCAAGAATATCGCTTTGCTTGACGATGGTGTACTCCTGACCGTCCATCTTGACCTCGGTTCCGGAATACTTGCTCGTGATGACCTTATCCCCAACCTTGACCTCCATGGGGATGAGCTTTCCCTCGTCGGTAACCGCGCCCGGGCCAACGGCCACGACCTCGGCCACCTGCGGCTTCTCCTGTGCCGATGCCGTGAGGAAGATGCCGTTCTTGGTCTTCTCCTCGGCCTCCACAAGCTTGACAACAACTCTGTCTGCCAGCGGTTTGATGTTCATAATGTGCCTCCTTCTATCTCGCTTTTGTTTTTCCGTTTGGAATGGTTTTGTTAGCACTTGAAACTTCGGAGTGCTAAACTTACGTTATTATTGTACCCCTTTTTTTGGAAAAATCAAGTACCTTGGCCTATAATTCACATTCTTTTAACATTTTATGGAAATTCACAGGCGGTAGAGTGCTAAAAAATGACCGAGTCGGCATGGATTTGGGAATTGCCGCATAGGATATTACGATCCAACGCCTCATACAGTTCTTTTTCTCCCTGAAAGGAGGTTCTTTTTTATGTCTTGGCTCTCTTGGCTTTTCACAGGCGGCGCGCTTCCCTTTTTTCTGCTTTTGTGCGGCGCTTTTTTCTTCCTTTATTTAAGAGGACGCCCCCTCACCCGTCCCCGGGGGATGCTTCGCGCCCTCGCTCGCCCCTCGCAGGGCGGGATCTCGCCCTTTCGCGCGGTGACGCTGGCTCTGGCAGGGACGCTTGGTGTGGGCAACATCGTGGGAGTGGCGAACGCCATTGCCGTTGGCGGCGCGGGGGCGATCTTTTGGATGTGGGTGTCGGCTCTGGCGGCGATGCTTCTCAAATACGCGGAGATCCTGCTGGCTGTCCTTCATCGAAGGGTCGGTCGGGACGGCGGATTCTTCGGTGGCGCGATCTACTACATCCGCGATCTCTTTTTCTCTCGCGGTCTTCATCGGGCAGGAGCGATCCTTTCCGGTTTGTTTGCCCTTCTCATGATCCTGAACAGCCTTTGCATGGGTTGTGTGATCCAAGTCAATGCCGTTTCCTCTGCCCTGTTCGGCGTTTTCTCGATCCCAAAGCCGATCACCGGGCTGATCCTCCTTGCCATCACGCTTCCCGTGATCCTGCGCGGCGTCAAGGGGATCTCGGCGCTGACCGAATATCTCGTTCCCATTATGTCCTTGGGGTACATCCTGCTCTCAGCGGCGGTTTTGATCCTGCGGCGCGACCGCCTTGGAGATGTATTCGCCTCGATCTTCTCCGAGGCTTTCTCCCCGACGAGTGCCGTGGGTGGCGTTTTGGGCTTTTTGACGGCTCGCTCCCTGCGCGTTGGCACGCTTCGCGGACTTCTCTCCAACGAGGCAGGCTGTGGGACAGCGCCCACCGCGCACGCCTGCGCCGCTACCGACTCTCCTGCCTCGCAGGGCGTTTGGGGCATCTTTGAGGTCTTTGCCGACACCATCCTGCTCTGTACCGCGACCGCCTTGGTGATCCTGTCCTCTGCTCCAAACGGCGTCCTGTCGGGCGTGGACGGCGTGATGCTCACCCTGCGCGCCTACTCATCCGCGCTTGGGGGCTGGTCGGATTGGTTCTTCTGTGTCGCTCTCTTGTGCTTCGGCTA
Organism: Eubacteriales bacterium; assembly: GCA_045534875.1. GTDB lineage: Bacteria > Bacillota > Clostridia > Oscillospirales > CAG-272 > UMGS1865. The sequence continues at coordinate 2,363 of JAZSKO010000241.1, forward strand.
CGCCACGGTGATCTGCTGGGCAAGCTACGGCGCGGAGAGCCTTCGCGCCATCACGCACAAGCCTCTTTGGAGGATGCTTTACGTTGTCGTCTTTCTGATCTGCATCCCTGTCGGGGCAACGACCGCTCCCGGCGCGATCTGGACGCTGGCCGATGTCACCATTACCGCTCTCACCACCGTCAATCTTTGTATGCTTCTCGCCATGCGCCGCGAGATCCGACGCGAGACCCTTCTCGCGTTTCCCACAAGACCTCGCAAACGAAAAAAAACGGTTGACGAACGCGACGCCGCGTGATATAATAAAGGAAACGATCACATCGATCCGATCCAAGAGATCGGAGGAAAGGACGCGGTATGGGACTCATCAAACGGATTCGGGAGCTGTTTTCCTCCAAGCGCTATATTCTGCAAGCAATGGAGGAGCAGGATCGTCGGCTGGAACGGTATCGGGGGCTGTCGACCGAGGGGCTTTTGTTGCTCTCCGACCAAGAATTGCTCGAAGCCGCGCTTTCGCGCTGTGACGATCGCATCTGTCAGGCTCTCGGCAAGCTTTCCGAGATCGAGCATCCCGACGACGCTCTGGCACTCGAAGCGGCACCGCGAACCGTGTATACCCTCTCTCTGATGCAGGACATTCTCGCCACCGATGGCTTGTTTGGCTTCCTTTCGGGGGAGGGGCGCGCCTTTGCGTCTATGGCGGTCGACTGTCTTTTGGAGGTGGGCGCGACCGAGCATTGCGCGCTCTATACCGCCTTTTTGCAGGACAACGGGTTAGAGATCTCCTCTCTCCCCTCCTTCTCGGCGGCTGATGCGACCGAGTGCGACCCGATCTATCCCTTTGCCGATTTCGACCGCGCCTTTGCCGCTCTTCCCTCGTTGGAAAGCTACCTGCCACCCTATATTCGTCTCCACATCCAAGACTTTTAAAAAGCCTGCGGCATTCCGCTCCCTGCGGAATGCCGCTTTTTTGCGTCAGGGGAACCCCCGTCGACAGCCCGATCGGGGCGCACTCCCCTCGATCCGACACGCCCACGCGTGGATCCCGTCGGCAATGGAGGAGGCGTAGAGGCGCACCTCGTCCTCGTTCAGGCTCTCCTTTTGGCGGAAGGGTAGCTCCAAGAGCAAAAGGACCCCCGCGCAGGGAACGCGTCTGAGCAGCAGGATCCCCGACGTGCGGCGTACCTCGCCTCGCTTCAATTCGCTTCCCGTTGAGACGCTGTCGAGAACACGCTCTGCCAACTCCCACGAGACGCGATCCCTTCGATGTACCGCCGCCGACACCGCCCCGACCGAGGGGTGGCTTGCGGCTCTGACGCAGATGCGAAACAGGCAATCCGCGCCCCACGCCATAGCAAGATTCGCGCAGGCGGCAGGTCTCCCCGCGCCGCCCTCTCCATCGCAAAGCTCTGGTGCATTTGACGAGGAAAGCACCGAATAGCCCATGCGATCCAAGAGCTCGGACAATTCTCTTCCGATACGCGCGGCGGGTGGAGGCGGAGCAGACGCGTCCCTGCCCGAGCAGGAATTGCGCCGCTCCATCCCTCCGTCGATCAGTATTTTTTCCACCATAGAAAACCGTCTCTCCTTTCCCTGATCAAACAAGACCCTTGATCGGTCTCTGTTTTGTATCAGTATATGCGCGCGCCCCCGTCAAGATCATGCCCCGAGACAAAAAAAGAGGAGCAGGAAGGGGGCGATCAGGAGCGGAAGACAGAGGCGCAGACGAGGAAAAAAACGTGCCGTCAGCCGCTTGACCAGCCCCAAGCAGAGCGCGCACCGTACAAGGCAGGCAAGGTAATCGAGCAGATAGGAGAATCCCTCCAAGCGAACGAAATACGGTCCGACCGACAGGATGCGTACAGCGAAGGAATAGGGATAGGTCAGGGAGGAGGCGTACTGCGCGCCGAAGGTGAGAAGGGTCTGCAACACGCACAAAAGCAAAAG
>JAZSKO010000262.1:0-15303 GCA_045534875.1 Eubacteriales bacterium
GGAGCTACACCACGTTCAACAACGATCACTACACCTTTTCGGATGACGAAACCGTGAAGCTCGTTGCCTCCTATGACACCAGAATGCTGAGCGTTACCTTCGATCTCAACGATGGAAGCTACACAAAGGATACCAAGCAGATCCAGTTCGGCAAGACCTTGGAGGAGGCGGGAAGCCTCGTTCCCACGGGGGACACCGGCCGACGCAGGATCACGGGATGGTCCACCTATCCCACGGGTACACAGCCCTACACGGGTGCGATCACCGAGGATATGACCCTCTACGCGATCTGGAAGGAATACCGCACAGTCCGCCTGAACGCGGGAGCGGAGGGCAACGGCAAGGAGTGGACGATCTACGTCTACGAGAACGAGACCTTCGATCTGGCAAACTACAAGGGAGCGGCGCTCCCGGGACTCGACCCCGATAGCTGGTACACCAACAGCATCTACTCGGGTATGCCTGTCACCACTCTGACCTACGGAACGGTGGGAGAGGTCTACTACGCCAAGTGGAAGGAAGCTACCTACACCATCACCTTCGCGTGTGACGTGGAGGGGATCTCCAATCTGCCACAAGATATCACCTACAAGTACGGCGACGACTTCTTCCTCCCCGATCTCCTGATGGGAGGCGGCTACACCTTCAACGGCTGGTGCATGAACCGCGATTGCTCGGATGAGCCGATCAATCGCTTCACTGAGGATATGTGGGGAAGCTACACGCTGTACGCATCTCTCACGGCGAAGAACTATCTGGTTCGGTTGGAATACGAAAACGGTTCAAGTCCGGCATATCTGACGGTTACCTTCCGCGAGGATTTCAAAATCTCGGTTCCGTACTGGGAGGGTCACACCTTCCTTGGTTGGTACACGGCGCCCCGTGAGGGCTACGTCAACCAAAGACCCGTGACCGACGCGCAAGGAAACTCCTTGGAGCCGTATCCCTTCGGTGATGCCGCCACCTTCTACGCATGGTGGGAGGCGACGATGTTCACGGTCTCCTACTATGAGGACGGGAACGCAACCACGCCGTTCAAGACCGAAACGGTCGAGTACGGCACGCACCTGAAATTCCCCACGCCGCCCTCGAAGTCCGGCAAGTATTTCCTCGGCTGGTCCGACGGTGCGGATGCCTACACGGCCTTCGATACCGACGTCAGGGTCAAGGAAAACCTGAAGGTCTATGCAAGATGGGGCTCGGTGGATATGAGCGGTGTCTATGCGTCCACCACCTTCAAGAGCATTCTCGACGGCGCGACCGAATACGAAGGAAACTACTACAAGCTCTTTAAGATCTCTGTCTCGTGGACGATTGCGAAGGGCTTTTGCGAGGGCTTGGGCGGACACCTCGTCACCATCACCTCGGAGGGTGAGCAGAATTTTGTGTACGGCGTTGCCTCGGCAGGCGGCGCGTATAACTGCCATCTCGGCGCAAGCGACGAAAAGATCGAGGGCGTTTGGCAATGGGTGACGGGCGAGATGTGGGATTACAAGAACTTTGGTTCGAGTGAGCCCAGCAGCGGCACGTCGGAGAACTATCTGGCATTCTATGAGTCCTATCGGGACGGAAAATGGAACGATTACAGCCGCGATACCTACTTTATCTGTGAGTGGGAGAAGGGCGAGATCGACTATGTGAGAAACAACGTCGGATTCGTTTCCAGCTCCAACACACTCTACGATAACGCCTTTTACCGCGCAGGTCACCTCTATAAGGTGTATAGCTCCTCCATGTCCTTCTCGGAAGCGAGAGACTACTGCAAGGATCTGGGAGGTCACCTTGCCACTCTTGGAGACGCGAACGAAAACAACGCGCTGTTCTACTATACGAGTCAGGTCATCAAAACGAGCGACGCGGCATTTGGCTTTACCGACGCCGATCGGGAAGGCACCTTCCAAACCGTAACGGGCGAGAAGTTCACCTACACCAACTGGCATTCGGGTGAGCCGAACAATTCGGGTGACGAGGATTTCGTGCATTTCACCACCGGTGGCAAATGGAACGACTTTGACTGGAAGAATTGCTTTTTGTGCGAATGGGATTATTGGAGAATCGGCTCTTGACCGATTGAAAGGAGGCGTTGAATACGATTATGAAAAAGCGAATATGGCTCCTGCTGGCTCTGCTGCTTGCGGCATTGCTCTGTGTGGGGCTGGTATCCTGTGACGAATCGGGTAAGGACTCCGAGGAAGAGGAGGGCGGAACGGTCACCGTCACCTACTACATCACGGAGGGCGGCTCGCCCACCAAGGTGGTGGTCTACGACGGTGAGTTCGCGCTCACCAAGCTCCCCACCCGAACCGGCTACACCTTCTTGGGACTGTACGATAGCCCCACGGGCGGAAGCCAGATCATGAACGAAAAGGGCGTGTGCAGTGTGTCGATCACGCGATCGGTCACGCTCTACGCGCAATGGCAGCCGATCGCCTACACCGTGCGCCTCAACGCAAACGGCGGCTCGCTGACGGGGGAGACCACCCTCTCGGCCTACTATGAGCAGGGAATGCCCATGCTCCCCACTCCCATGCGGGAGGGCTTCGATTTCGTGGGCTGGTTCACCTCCTACGGAACGCAGATCTCGGTTGGAAGCGCGATCAAGACCGAGTACGCGACCTTCAACGATCAGCACTACCCGATCTCGGACGGAGAGGTCGTGCTGGTTGCCAGATGGACCGAGAAAAAGGTCAATGTGGTCTTTGACTACAACGACGGTACGTATCAGAGAGAGACCGTTCCGATCGAATACGGTGAGAACATCAACGTGATCCGTTTCCCCGAAAAGGATACCGGCTTCCGTGTGATCATCGGATGGTCCACCTCGAATCTGAGCATGATCGAGTATGAGGGCGAGGTCAAGCAGGACATCACCCTGTATGCGATCTGGAAGGAATACAAAACCGTTTCCTTCTATACCCATGTGGACGGCACGCCCGAACAGATCCGCATCTACGAGGGCGATTCCCCCTACGTTTGCTCCACTCCCTCCATGGAGGACTATGACTTCGGCGGCTGGTTTTCCAGCACCCTGTTCTCGGGTGTACCGCTGACGCAGATCACCTTTGCGTCGGCTCCCGAGGCACTCTACGCCAAGTGGTCTCCGATGGAGTACACGCTGTCCTTCAAGGTCGGAAGCGAGTCTCCGCTTCCCGATCAGATCTTCACCCAAGAGGACACCTTCGAATTGCCCACGGTATCCAAGGAGCAATCGGTGTTCCTCGGATGGTGTCGCAGAGCCGATCTCTCCGACACGCCGATCCTGGTCCTGCCGAAGGGAACCAAGGGAGACATCACGCTCTACGCCAAGTTCCGCGGCGAGAGCAAGAACGTGGTGCTGGAAAAGGGAGAGGGAACGCTTTCGGTCATCTCCACCATGGTGGAATACGGAAAGACCTTCTCTCTGCCCACCCCCTCGCGCGAGGGCTATCGCTTCATGGGATGGTTCACCGCGGAGAACGGCGGTGGTGAGCAGATCACGCTTTCCAACGGAAAGGGACTGGGCGAGTGGGATCGCGTCGAGGATTCCACCACGCTCTACGCGCACTATGAGAAGCTCTATACCATCACCGTGGAATTCGATTCCAACGCCGGAACGGTGGATCGCTCCGATCCCGCTCTGACCGAGGGAGAGACGGCAACCATCACGGCACAGCCTCGCTCGGGCTACCGCTTCCTTGGCTTCTATGTCAACGGAGAGCTGGTATGTACGGATCTGGAATACAGCTTCGTGATCGGTACGGAGAACGTCAGCGTCACCGCCTCCTTCGAGGCCAACACCTATCACATCACGCTGGATGCGTCGGGCGGCTTCTGCAAGGAGACTGAGATGGATGTTGTCTTCGGACAGGAATACACCCTTCCCGTTGTCTGGAAGCAGGGCTACGTCTTCAAGGGCTGGAAATCCCCCACGGCATCCGAGGATAGCACCGAGGTCATCACCGATAACCAAGGTAAGGGGCTTTCGACTTGGAGCTTTGCCATCAACGTGGTGCTTTCTCCTGTTTTCGAGGAGGACCCCGAGGGCGATTCCTTCCTTTTGGTATATGATGCCGCGTCCTTCCTCTCGATGAAGGACAATCCCGGCAAGACGTACAGTCTGGTGGGTGACATTGATATGAGCGGTGTGACGTGGACGCCGTTTGCCTTCTCGGGCATCCTCAACGGAAACGGATTCACCGTGTCGAACCTGACCGTCAACGATGCAAGCACCTGCACGGGTATCTTCTCGTCGCTCACGGGTACGGTCAGAGATATCAACTTTGCAAACCTGCACGTCACCAGCACCAACACCAATCCCTCCGCCGGACAGGTGGGCGGTATCGCGGGCGAGGTGAAGGACAAGGGCTCGATCGAGCGCGTGCAGATCCTCTCCGGCTCGATCAAGTCGACCTACGGTCGCGTGGGCGGCTTTGTGGGCGGCCTGTACGGAAACGCCATCGTCCGTGATTGCGTCAACTACGCCACCGTGGAGGCCACGGGCTACGATGGCTACGGCGCGGCGGGCGGAATCGTCGGCTGGTACGAGACCAACGCAGGCACGCTTCTCAACTGTGAGAACCACGGCACGGTCACGGGTATGAACTACACGGGCGGCGTGGCAGGACGCATCTACGGAAGCGTTCTCACCATCGGAAACCTGAAAAACGATGCAACGGTCAGCGGTCGGAATTACGTCGGCGGCGTGATCGGTGAGCTTTACCCGACGGCAAGCCAGAATCTTTCGCTTCAAGCAGAGAACAAGGGCGCGGTCAACGGTCAGTCGAGCGTTGGCGGTGTGCTCGGTCAGCTCTACTGCTACGCAGGCGGAACCGTTACCGTCACCGTCACGGGAATGACCAACTCTGCCCCTGTGAACGGAACGACGAGCATCGGCGGTGTGATCGGTTACCTCTACTCCCACGCCTACTCCTCCTCCATCTACACCACGATCGTGGACGGTGTGACCAACACAGGCAACGTCACGGGCGTGAATCAGGTGGGCGGTATCGTGGGCTTCGGTACGACCGATACCTATGAGACCAAGGTGATCAACTCCACCTCGACCGCTGTTATCACGGCAGAGCATACCGTGGGCGGTATCGCGGGATACATGGAGAACGTCTTGATCGACTCCTGCTCCAATGCAGGCTCGACGGTCACGGCCACGGGTTACCTCTTGCAGGATTCCAAGTATTACACCTACCTCGGCGGCTACGTTGGTCGCGGAGCAGGCGTCTACAACTGCGAGAACGCGGTTGAGATCGAAACGACCAAGCAGGGACAGTTCGTGGGCGGCATTGCAGGCCACCTCACCTACTCCTTGGTCAATTGTAAGAACACGGCAAGCGTTACGGCCGAGAGCTGCTCCTATGTGGGTGGCTTGGCAGGCCAGATCAATTCCTCGGCGTCTGCTGTCACCTTCTCGGGTCTTTCCAACACGGGTGACGTCCGCGGCGTGGGATATGTCGGCGGCATTGCGGGTGACATTCATCTGTATAGCGGCGGCAACTACTCGCTCTCGATCCACGATCTCTCCAACGAGGGAGACGTCACGGCGAAGGAGCAGTACGCAGGCGGCTTCGTTGGCTACTTTGAGGCGTACTCCTATTCCTCCTCGCTGTATACGGTGGTCATGGAGCAGGTCGAGAACACGGGCGCCATCACGGGCGCGAACCACGTGGGAGGACTTATCGGCTACGGATATAGCGACACAGGCGCCTCCAAGCTGTTGCAATGCTCGTCGTCGGGCAACGTCACGGCCGAATACATGGTCGGCGGCATTGCCGGAAAGCTCGACGGCATCATGATCGACACCTGCTCCAACGCAGGCGCAACGGTCACGGCGACGGGATACCTCTTGCAGGATTCCCAGCATTACACCTACCTCGGCGGCTACGTCGGCTACGGCTACGGCGTGGTTGGCTGTGAAAACACGGTCGACCTCACGGTCACAAAGCAGGGACAGTACGTCGGCGGCATCGCGGGCTATCTCACCGTTTCGGTGAATAGCTGTAAGAATACGGGCAAGATCCAAGCCTCCGATTGCAACTACGTCGGCGGTATCGTTGGTAAGCTCGGCACCTCCTCGGCCAACTCGCTCGGCTCTCTCTCCAACACGGGAGCGATCACGGGTAAGGGCTATGTGGGCGGCATCGCGGGTGACGCGCACCTGTATAGCGGCGGCAACTACTCGCTCTCGGTGATCGGACTCTCCAACGAGGGCGCGGTCACGGGAAGCGAAGCCTATGTGGGCGGTCTGGTCGGCTACTTTGAGGCGTACTCCTACTCCTCCTCGGTCTACACGGTGGTCATGGAGCAAGCCAAGAACACGGGCGACGTCAAGGGAGCGAACCATGTGGGCGGTCTGTTCGGCTACGGCTACACCGACACCGCGGCCTCCAAGATCGTCAGCGCCTCCTCCTCGGGCAGCATCACCGCTGAGTATATGGTCGGCGGTCTTGCCGGTAAGCTGGAATGGATCACCTTGGAGAACTGCTCCAATGAGGGAACCACCATCACGGCAACCAAGTATCTGCTCAGTGATTCCATCTATTATTCCTATGTCGGCGGCTACGTCGGACACGGCTACACCGTAACGGGATGCACCAACGCCTCGGCGATCACCCTGACGCAAAAGGGTCAGCTTGTGGGCGGCATTGCGGGCTACCTCACGGGCGGTATGTCGAACTGCTCCAACACGGCAAACATCAAGGCGCCGAGCTGTGATTACGTCGGCGGCTTGGCAGGACGCGTTTACGCCACCGCGCTCAACAGCTACTCCACCCTGACCAACACGGGTGACATCAGCGGCGCGAAGTACACGGGCGGACTCATGGGTGACTTCTACATCATCGGTCCGAACACCCAGACCCAACGCTTCGACGGCTTTGTCAACAGCGGAGACGTCAGCGGCGGCGACTACACGGGCGGCATCTCGGGTTACTTCCACTCGGCCGCAAACAGTAGCTCGGTCTGGACGGGTATCGTGGACGGCGCGAAGAACACGGGAGCGATCACGGGTGGCGCGTATGTCGGCGGTCTGTTCGGCTACGGCTACACCGACACCTATGAGACCAAGCTCCTCGAATGTGCGTCGTCGGGAGCGGTGAGCGGAAAGTATTTCGTTGGCGGTCTGGCAGGACGGCTGGATAACATCCAGATCAACGCTTGCTCCAACGAGGGCGCGACCGTCACGGCCACGGGCTACCTTGCCGAGAGCGTGGAAAACAGCATCTACGTCGGCGGCTACGTTGGCTACGGCTACACCGTCACCGATTGTAAGAACGAGACGCCTCTGACCCTGACGCAAAAGGCCAACTACGTGGGCGGTATCGCAGGATACCTCACGGGCGGCATCAGCGGATGCTCCAACACGGCGGCCATCACGGCCACGGGCTGTGATTACGTGGGCGGCTTGGTCGGAAGGATCTACACCACATCCAAGAACACCTACTCCGATCTTTCCAACACGGGTAAGATCGCGGGCAACCACCACACGGGCGGTCTGGTCGGTAACTTCTATATCATCGGAGGCAGCACGCAGACCCAGCAGTTCACAGGCTTTACCAATGCGGGAGCGGTGAGCGGCGGCGACTACGTGGGGGGGCTCGCCGGTTACCTCCATTCCGCGGCTTCCAGTAGCTCGGTCTGGACGGGCATTTTTGAGGGCGCGAAGAACACAGGCGCGGTTTCGGGAGCGGCCTACGTCGGAGGACTGGTCGGCTACGGTTACAGTGACATCACCGACAGCGCCATCACGGGTGGCAGCTCGTCGGGCGCGGTGAGTGGAAAGTACTATGTCGGCGGCATCGCGGGACGTCTGGAAAACATCCAGATCAACGCCTGCTCCAACGCGGGAGCGACCGTCACGGCAAGCGGCTACTTCACCGAATCCTCGATCAACTACGTTTACGTGGGCGGTTACGTCGGCTACGGCTACACCGTCACCGATTGTAAGAACGAGGTGGCTCTGACGCTGACCCAACGCGCAAACGGCGTGGGCGGTATCGCGGGCTTCCTGAACGGCTCGCTCACAGGCTGCTCCAATACGGCGGCTATCACGGCCACGGGCTGTGACCGTGTCGGCGGCTTGGTGGGACAGATGGATGTCTCCGGCCTGCCTCGCATCGAGAGCATCTCCAACGCGGGAGCGGTGAACGGCTCGCAATACGTGGGCGGTCTGGTTGGAAAGCTGAACCTCTACAACGGCGGCAACCTGACCATCACCATGACGGGGCTTAGCAACAGCGGCACCGTGAAGGCGGCAAGCAACGACGCGGGCGGTCTGTTCGGTTACCTCTACGCCTACTCCAACAGCTCCAGTACCTACACGGTCATCATCGAGGGAGCAAAGAACACGGGAGACGTCACGGGTACGTATCACGTCGGCGGTCTCGTGGGCTACGGCTACACCGATAACGAGGCATCCAAGCTGAGCGGATGCACCTCGGCGGCAACCATCACGGGTGAGTATCTCGTGGGCGGCTTTGCCGGAAAGCTCGACCTGATCGGCATTGAGAACGGTCAGAACGAGGGATCGACCATCAAGGCAACCAAGTATAATCTGGTGGATTCGGTCTACTATTCCTACGTTGGCGGCTTCGTGGGTCAGGGCTACTGGGTCACGGGAAGCACCAATAAAGTCCCGATCACCCTGACGCAAAAGGGACGCTACGTGGGCGGTATCGGCGGATACCTTGTGCGTGGCTTGGAGAACTGCTCCAACGAGGCAGACATCACGGCGAAGGAATGCTCCTACGTGGGCGGCTTGGTCGGAATCGTCTCCACCACCACGATCAACCAGTACACGAGCCTCTCCAACAAGGGAGCGGTCACGGGAGACACGATCGTAGGCGGTATCATCGGAGAGTATTGGCTCAATGCCTCGGGAACCGCGACCCAAGGCTTCGATAACCTGACCAACACAGGTAAGATCACAGGTACGACCCACACGGGCGGTCTGTTTGGAAACTTCTATCTCAACTCCTCGAATTCCGCCTTTACGCTGGCGGCCTCCGAGTGGAAAAACACGGGAGACGTCAAGGGTACGTACTACGTCGGCGGCTTGGTCGGTAAGGGATCCACCGATTCCACCACCTCGGCGATCCGCGAAAGCGCCTCGTCGGGTACGATCACGGCAGAGTACTACGTGGGCGGCTTGGCAGGACACCTGACCTACATTCGCCTTGAGGATTGCTCCAACGAGGGAACGACCTTGGAGGTCACCAAGTACGAGCTTGTGGATTCGGTCTACAGGACCTACGCAGGCGGCTACGTTGGCTACGGCTACGCCGTGGATAGCTGCACGAACACCATCCCGATCACCCTCACGCAAAAGGGTAACTACGTGGGAGGTATCGCGGGCTTCCTGTCGGGCGGCATCACCAACAGCTCCAACAAGGCGGCGATCAACGCGCCGAGCTGCGGATACGTCGGCGGCTTGGTCGGACAGATCAATACCACCTCGATCAACACCTATTCCGATCTCTCCAACGAGGGAGCGGTGACGGGCGCGATCGCAACGGGCGGTCTTGTTGGTGAGTATTGGCTCAATGCCTCGGGAACGGCGACCCAAGGCTTCACGGGTCTGACCAACACGGGTAAGATCACGGGAACGACCCACACGGGCGGTCTGTTTGGAAACCTCTATCTCAACTCCTCGAATTCCGCCTTTACGCTGGCGGCCTCCGAGTGGAAGAACACGGGAGACGTTAAGGGTACGTACTACGTCGGCGGCTTGGTCGGTAAGGGATCCACCGATTCCACCACCTCGGCGATCCGCGAAAGCGCCTCGTCGGGCAAGATCACGGCAGAGCATACCGTGGGTGGTCTCGCAGGACACCTGACCTACATTCGTATGGAGAGCTGCTCCAACGAGGGGACCGAGCTCAACGTCACCAAGTATGACCTTGTGGATTCGGTCTACTACACCTACGCCGGCGGCTACATCGGCTACGGCTACACCGCAAGGGATTGCGTCAACTACGCCGAGATCCTCATTACCCATAAGGGAAGCTACGTGGGCGGTATCGCAGGATGCCTGACCGATGAGCTTGTCGATTGTGAGAACGGCGAGAGCGTGATCGCGCCTGAGTGCGATTACGTGGGCGGCTTGGTCGGACGCAGTATGCTGACCTACGACGTGTCCATGTCCGATCTGGCAAACGCCGGACGGGTGGAGGGCGCGAACTTCGTGGGAGGCATCATCGGTCAGCTCTACGCCAAAAACTCCGGAACGCGCCACCAGCACATGACCACTCTCATCAATAACGGAACGGTCGTTGGCGTGAGAGGCGTCGGCGGCATCGCAGGAGAGGTCTACTTTGAATCGACCAACAGCACATGGACGCTTACCGCCACGGGCTGGAAGAACACAGCCACCGTGGAGGGTGACACCTACGTGGGCGGTCTGGTCGGAAGCGGCATCACCGACACCGACGCATCCAAGATCATGGATAGCCAATCGATCGGAGCGGTGAAGGGAAGCTATCTGGTCGGAGGACTGGCAGGACAGCTTCAATACGTCACGCTGGAAAGCTGCTCCAATGAGGGAGCAAGCGTCACCGCCACGGGCGCGGAGCAGGTGGATAGCCTCTCCAACGCCTACGTCGGCGGCTACGTCGGAAAGGGCTACAAGGTTTTGGATTGCATCAACTACGTAGCCATTGATTACAAGGCGGGAGGACGCTTCGTTGGAGGAATTGCCGGATATCTTAGTCTGGCAGTCTCCTCCTGCGAGAACCGCCGCGAGGTGGTCGCGCCGAGCTCCGATTACGTCGGCGGCCTCGTCGGCTTCATCCAGACCGGCTCGAACGTCACCATGGAGAACCTGAAAAACATCGCGACCGTGCGTGGCAAGAGCTACGTTGGCGGCTTGATGGGAAGCTGGACGCTGGAAGGCTCGGGACAGGGCTCGGCCATCTTCCAAGAGCTTGCCAATACGGGAACGATCACCGCAAGCGGCGACTACGTGGGCGGTCTGTTCGGTCATCTCTACGCAAATTCCTCTCGCTACGCCTACACGGTCAGCGCCTTGAACCTGAGCAATCAGGGCGGCGTGACCGGAAACACCTACGTGGCAGGACTCATCGGCTACGTCTACACAGACGCCAGCGATTCCAGCCTCACGGGGGCAAGCAATTCGGGCGCCGTTTCGGCAAGCGGCACGCCGGTATCGGATACGATTGCCGAAGCCATGAATTTCACCATCAAAGAATGATGAAAAAATAAAAAAGGAGACAAACCCATGAAAAGAAATGTTTTGCTCGTGGTCCTTCTTCTGCTCACTGCCACTCTGCTGTTCGCAGGCTGTGACAAGGTGGGAGGCAACAAGGACTTCACCGCGCCCGAAAACCTCCAGTATGACGGCGCAACGCTCACGTGGGACGCTGTAAAGGATGCATCCTATTACATGGTCACCATCAACGACGGGGATTCCTGGAAGGTAACTACCGCCCGCTATCCCTACAATGCCGCCGGATCGGAGTTCACCGCAACGGTGTACGCCGTGAAGGAAGGCAAGAAGAAGGACGTGGAGTCCGAAAAGACCACCATGGACTTCAAGCCCCTCTCCACCATCGCAGAGGTGCGCGTGGCTGACGACGGAACCCTCTCTTGGGACGTTGTGAACTCTGCCACCGCATACGCCATCCGCATCGACGGTGTGTTGCACAACGCCACCGTGGAGCTTCCCACCTTCGCCGACGTTCCTGTTGGACGCCACAGCGTTCAGGTGCGTCCGATCGTGGCGGGAGACAATTCCTACTACTCCTCGTGGAGCAATGCTGTCACGATGGAGAAGCTGGATTCGGTTGCCATCGACAACATCACCTACGACAACGGCTACATTAAGTGGAACTATATCTCCGGCGCACAGTACTACCGCGTGACGGTAAACGGCATCGTGTTGCAGGAGAAGTGCAACGGCACGCAGACCCTCTACGACCCGCAGAACATGAACTTTGAGGTCGTGGTCCAGGCTCTGGGTAACCACTCCACCACCTACGACGGCAACCCCTCGCAGGTCAAGAAGTTCATCTTCCTTGACACCGTTACCGACATCACGGTTTCCGAGGGTAAGTTGGTTTGGCAGCCCGTCAACGGCGCGACCGGCTATAAGATCAAGCTCAACGGCGTGGAGCAGTCCGGCGTTCTGACCGACTGCGTCTTCGATCGCTTTGCCGCAAACATCAACACCACCGTGCAGGTCATGCCCATCAGCAACGACTCCGCCTACTTCTCGAGCTGGTCGGTGGAAAAGAGCGTTCTGATCCTGCCCGCGCCCATCGTGAGATGGAACGCAGACATCGAGCTGGACGGTCAGCCCGGTAACAACCTCATCTGGGATTCGGTTGCAAACGCATCCGGCTATGCCGTTCGTTTGACGAAGCCCGACGGTAACGTTTCGGTCGGCACCTTCGGTGAGACCCAGCGCTACTTCTCCGAGTCCTATCTCGAGGTGGGTGTCTACACCCTTGAGGTGCAGGCTCTCGCTCCCACGGGACAGAGCAACACCTTCGATTCGATCTTCTCCACTCCCGTAAAGGTTATTCGTCTGGCGGCTCCCACGGCGGCTGGCACGAACTATATCACCAGTAACCCCTCCGACCTCGACGAGGGCTTCACCGTCACCTTCAATAAGGTTGCCGGTGCTACCAGCTACCGTCTGTTCAAGGACAGCAACGTGGCGCAGACCATCGCCTCCACGAGCAACCAGTTTGCCGTGAAGGACATCGCGCTGTCGGGTGTGATCGAGGAGCAGACCTACAACTTCAAGATCCAGAGTATCGGTAAGGTCGAGTCGATCAACGGTCAGACCGTGGCGACCCTGCCGTCTCTCTCCGAGCAATCGCTCTCCTTCATGATCACGGTTCTGGCATCGCCTCAGAACCCCCAGATGGACGGTTACACCTACCGTTACGAATCGGTCAGCAAGGCCATGGGCTACACCATTGACGTGGGCGGTCAGAGCTTCGAAAGCGGCGAGACCTACTACGAGCTGAGCGTTTTGAAGGCAGGCAACTACCGCGTGGCCGTTTGCGCGCGCGGAAACGGATCGGACGTTCTTCCCTCGGCATACTGCGCCGCTATCAACGTCCACCGCTTGGAGGCTCCCACCAATGTTCGCATTGAGACCACCGATGCCTCCGAGGGTGTCCTCCGCTTCGACGAGGTCCCCCACGCACAGGGCTACACCATCACCTTCAACAACGACGGTAAGGCACTGCCTGTCAACACCATCGAGAACATGAACCAGTACGTGACCGCGCAAGGCACGACGGTCTACATGCAGTCGGCCGCCAACTACTACAATGCAGACGGCACCACCTACTACATGACCTCCCAGCCCGGTCCGACCAGCACCTTCCTGCGCTTGAATGCCCCCACCTTCGGTGACGTGGCCTTCAACGGAAACAACCTTGTCTGGAAGGCTCCCGCAAACATGAACACCGCCATCTACACCCCCACCTACGAGGTGTATAACAACAACGGCGTGATCTACAACGGCGACAAGAACGGAACCTCCATGGATCTGTCCTACCTCGAGGGCGGCAAGGATTACACCTTCCTCGTCAAGGCGATCGGTGACGGAAAGACCTATATCAACTCCGAAAAGTCCACCGTTATCTCGATCTACAAGCTGGCAACGCCCGACGTGAAGCGTGTGAACGGTCAGTACACTTGGGCAGGCGTTTCGGATGCCACCAGCTACGCAGTCTACGTGGACGGCGTCTTGGTGCAGACCTTCACCCATGTTTCGGGCTCGAGCTACGCCTACACGCCTCGCTTCACCGAGCACAAGACCTACTCGGTCGAGGTGATCGCGATCGGCGACAACGGCTACCGCACCCTGAACTCCAAGACCTGCTCGATCAAGCAGGAGACCGCTCAGCTCCAAACGCCCGACTTCCGTCTGTCGTACAGCGAGGACTATGTGTCCCAGTCGGGTAAGGTCGTTGTGACCATCTCCAAGGAGACTCCCTTCGCAAAGGGCTACGTCTACGTGGTAGGCGGTACCAGCCATGAGGTTTTGGAGGGTGACGTGACCACCTTCTCGTATCTCTCCAACACGGTTGGTAAGATCGTCGTCGGCGTTTACGCAAAGGGCGGCAACTTCGATGACAACGGTATCTACTATCTGGATTCCCAGTATGCAGGCGGCAACGATCGCTACTCCATCACCCTGCTGGCTTCTCCCAACCCCGGTGGCTTTAAGTACAACGGTGAGGGCAAGGTAAGCTGGGATTCGGTCAAGGATGCCGTTGGCTACGAGATCGAAGTGGAGATCGACGGCGAGCTTGTGAAGACGAACGTCAACGGCACGTCCTACACCTTCTCCAACTACCAGGGCATCAAGAAGCTGACGCTTCGTGTTCGCGCACTCGGTGACGGAAGCAAGACGGTTTCCTCCACGCAGGCAGAATACACCTGGACTCTTGGCGTATAAGCCGGGACTACCAAAAGGAGGAAGGGTTCTCTGAACCCTTCCTCTTGAAATAAGGAGACGATATGAACGAGGTTTTATCCAATATTTTGGTGCATCTGTTCTACTATGTTGGCGTGGTCTTTCTGGTTGGATTTCTCATTTCGCTGATCAATCGGTGGTTCTACGCGCTCGTTGGCGAGACGCGCATCGTTTGCTACGCGACAGGCTTTTTGGGAACGCCGATCCACGAATTGAGCCATGCTCTGATGTGCCTCGTGTTTTTCCATCGCATCACCGACATCAAGTTTTTCCAGATCGACGAGAGCAGCGGCGTGTTGGGATACGTCAACCATTCCTACAACCGTCGGAATCTCTATCAGGTGTTGGGAAATTACTTCATCGGAACAGCGCCCATCCTGCTCGGAACCGTATTTTTGGGGCTTTTGATGTATTGGCTTCTGCCCGACGCCTTTGCCGAGACGGCGGAGTGCATTGCCGACGCCGCCCATTTGCAGGGTGACGGCATCTCGGCGGATTGGTTTGGCTACGCGTGGGCAGTATTCTCGGGTATTCTGGGCATTCTGTTCTCCCACATCGGGGACGGCTGGGCATGGTGGCTGTTTCTGTTGATCGCGCTCTGCGTGGCGATCCACATGAACCTCAGCGGAGCCGACATCAAGGGCTCGCTCGGCGCGCTTCCCATTCTGGTCATTCTGATCGTGGTAGCGAATCTTTTGCTTTCCGTGATCTCGGACGACCTCTACGCAGGCTTCGTGGACGCCTTGAATTTCGGAGGCAGCTACTTAGTCAGCATCTTGCTTCTATCTTTGCTTCTCTCTCTACTCTCCCTCGCAGTTGCCCTCATCGTGCGACTGATTCAAGTCGGATCGTAGCCATGT
>JAZSKO010000022.1:0-3913 GCA_045534875.1 Eubacteriales bacterium
GAGCTGATGGGGAGCGTGAGGGCGATTCCCACCACGCAGGAGACCACCATTCCCATCACGAAGGGCTGTGCCATCATGGCAACCGAGATGAGCTTGCTGACAAGTCCTGCCGCCTGTCCGATGTAAGGCGCGAGCCAAATGCTGACAAGTCCACCCACAAGCAGGGTGACAAAGGGGGTGACGAGAATATCGACCTTCGTTTTCTTGGAGACCAGCATACCAACCTCAGCCGCGAGGATGGTGATGATCAGAACCGCCAAGGGTCCTCCTGCTCCGCCGTAGCTATTCGCGAGGAATCCCACGAGCGCGCAGGTGTAGATCACCAAGGGAGATGCTTTCAAGGAATAGGCAATGGCCACCGCCATGGCAGGTCCTGCCACCTTGGAGGCCTCCGCTCCGATCTTTCCTAAGATCGAGAGCCCGGGGATCAGGCCAAGTGCGTTGAAGATGGTTCCGATCAGAAGGGATGCAAAGAGACCGTATGCCATCGCACCCATCGCGTCGATCAGATACCGTTTCGATAACGCTTTCAGTTTCTCTTTCATCAGGTTTTACTCCTTTTCTGGGAGAAGATCTCCCATTTCGTTTATTTGTAAAAATTATAGCATACTCTCCATGCAAAAACAAGACAAAAAACGCCAAAAATTTCATTTTTTTCGCGTTAAAAATAGAAACTTTCTACCAATTTAGGGTGATTTATGTATTTTTTATTTCGTTTGTGTGGCTCACTTGTAAAGAATCGAAAACTTTTATATAATCACTTGACTGTTTATTGAAATCGTGGTATGATAATAATACTCTAAAAAACGTCCCACCCCAAATTGGAGTGGGACGTCCCGAGATCGCGTCATGCACTTGAGCATCCTCAGCCTGCCAACGCATCCTCGGTGGTTTCCTTCCTTAGGAAATCAACATCCCGCAGAAGGGTCGGACGAAGGAAAGAGGGATCTCTTATTTCGTCTTCATGGAGTTCTCGTAGGACTCGATCATCTTCTTGACCATCTGTCCGCCAACGGAACCTGCCTGCTTTGCGGTAATGTCGCCGTTGTAGCCCTGCTTCAGGTTTACGCCAACTTCATTTGCCGCTTCCATCTTGAAACGCTCCATAGCATCCTTTGCCTCAGGAACAAGGGTCTTGTTGCTAGCCATTTTTTGTTTCTCCTGTTCTGAACGGTCTGCTCGCTTGCAAACCCGTTCATTGAACCAGCAAATGAAGAATTCGCAAATCCACAGCCATTCGTCTATCTATATGATCGAGCGCGGTCTTCCGTCGCTCTGATACTATTGTGGACGTCAAGCAGGGATTTATGAATGGTAAAATATTTCAACCAAGCTTCATTTTTTTGCTCTTTTTCGTACACTATATTAAAAGGAGGATTTCTATGACCCCGTTTTACCGTTTGTCTCCCAAGGAGACGCTGGAAGCACTCGACACCGACCCCCGGCAAGGCCTTTCCTCGCAGGAGGCCAAGCAACGGTTGGAGACGGTTGGAGAGAACAAGCTCCGTCAAAAAAAGAAAAAAACGCTTTTTCAGCGTTTTCTTTCTCAATTTAAGGATGTGATGATCCTGATCCTCATTCTCGCGGCCGTCGTCTCCTTCGTGGTGGCCTTGCAGGGTCACGATCCGTCCGAATTCTTCGAGCCGGTTCTGATCCTGTTGATCGTCGTTCTCAACGCCGTGATGGGCGTGATGCAGGAGAGCAAGGCGGAAAAGGCCTTGGAGGCTTTGCAAAATCTATCCGCACCGCACACACGCGTGATCCGTGACGGAAAGGAACAGATCTTAGACGCGTCCCTTTTAGTCCCCGGCGACATCATTCGCTTGGAGGCAGGGGATTTCGTTCCTGCCGACGCGCGTCTGTTGGAATCGGTGAGCCTCAAAAGCGAGGAATCGGCTCTGACGGGCGAATCGGTCCCCAGTGAAAAGGATGCCTCGGCTACCGTTGCAGAGAACGCTCCCTTGGGAGATCGCTCCACGATGATCTATTCGGGATGCAGTATCTCCTACGGTACGGCTCTGGCTGTGGTGACCGATACGGGAATGCGGACCGAGATGGGAAAGATCGCCAATCTCTTGGAGGGCGCGTCCGACACCAAAACGCCGTTGCAGGCAAAGCTGGCTCAGCTTGGAAAATATTTAGGATTGGTTGCTCTTGCCGCTTGCGCCGTGATCTTTGTGGTGGGACTTCTGAATGACATGCCTGCCTTGGAGATCTTCATGACCGCGGTCTCGCTCGCCGTTTCCGCCATCCCCGAGGGACTTCCCGCGATCGTGACGGTGGTGCTTTCCTTGGGCGTTCAACGCATGGTCAAGAAAAACGCCATCATTCGTCGCTTGCCCGCCGTGGAAACACTGGGAAGCGCGTCGGTCATCTGCTCCGACAAGACCGGTACGCTGACGCAAAACCGTATGACCCTCATGCGTACATGGTGCGTGGATGGTGACGTGCGCGTCTTCCGTCACACCGAGGAGCAGGATGCCGCGACGACAAGGCTGTTGCAATACGCCGCCCTTTGCTGTGACGGGTCGGTCGTGATCGAGGGCGATCATGAGCAACACATCGGCGACCCTACCGAAACGGCTTTGGTACTTGCCGCCCATCGGATCGGTATGCCGAAGGAAGAGCTGAACCGTCTCTATCCGCGCGTGGCGTCCCTTCCCTTCGACTCAGATCGGAAACTGATGACCACGGTCAACCGCATTGACGGTCGCTTGGTGGTGATCACCAAGGGCGCGTTCGATATGCTCGCCCTTCGCTCAAACGATCAAAGTCTTGCTCGCGCGAAGGAATTGACCGAGCAGATGAGCGGCGACGCTTTGCGCGTGCTGGCCGTTGGATATAAGATCATCGACGAGCTTCCCTCGTCCATTACCTCCGAGACCTTGGAACGTGATCTGACCCTGCTCGGTCTCTTGGCGATGATCGACCCGCCCAGACCCGAGGCGCGCGATGCCGTGGCAGTCTGTCGTCGAGCCGGCATCAAGCCTGTGATGATCACGGGCGACCACGTGGTCACCGCCTCCGCCATTGCGCGTGATCTCGGCATCCTCACAGAGGGCGATCTCGCCATCACAGGAGCAGAGCTGGACGCTATGACGGAGGAGGAGCTGGACGCGCGTGTGGCCGATATTGCCGTCTACGCACGTGTTTCCCCCGAGAACAAGATCCGCATCGTTCGCGCTTGGCAACGGCGCGGCGAGGTGGTCTCCATGACGGGTGACGGCGTGAACGACGCCCCTGCCTTGAAGGCGGCCGACATTGGCTGTGCGATGGGCATTACGGGAACCGACGTGGCGAAGGGGGCCGCCGACATGACCTTGACCGACGATAATTTTGCCACCATCGTGGATGCCGTCCGCGAGGGACGCGGTATTTACGCCAACATTCGTCGCGTGGTGGGCTATCTGCTCGGCACGAACATCGGCGAGGTGATCGCGGTATTCATCGCCATGCTGGTTTGGCACGAAACGCCCCTGCTCTCCATGCAGCTTTTGTGGATCAATCTGGTAACGGACAGCTTGCCCGCCATTGCTCTGGGCATGGAAGATGTGGAAAAAGACGTGATGGAAAAGAAGCCCAAACCCAAGAACGAAGGCATTTTTGCCAATGGTTTGGGCATCCGCATCGTGCTGCAGGGTGTTATGTTTGCTCTCCTCACCCTGATTGGCTATAAAGTGGGTGAAAATGCCCTGGGCATTGATGGCGGGCGCACCATGGCGTTTATGGTGCTGGCCCTTTCCCAGGTGGTGCAAGCTTACAACATGCGTTCCAATCATTCCCTGTTCAAGATTGGCTTCTTCACCAACAAAAAGCTGAACCTGGCTGTGCTTTCCTCCATCTTGCTGGTTTGTCTGGTGCTGTTCACCCCAGTGCGCGGTGCCTTCTCTCTTGTGCTGCTGCCCGGCCATCT
>JAZSKO010000183.1:0-13027 GCA_045534875.1 Eubacteriales bacterium
ACATGGCTACGATCCGACTTCTGCGATCGCGGTAGGGATGCTTCCCGTGGAGGAAAAGACCGACGGGATCAGCATGGCGGCTAATACCGCGTATGGAATATAATGAAAGAATCGCAATGCGAAGCGGGAGCGGATGCGCCGACGGAAAAGCGTGGTGGGAAGCATACGGATCAGATACGTGGTGAGCGCCATCGCAAGCATCAGGGGTAAATGGGAAAGCTCCATGTCAGTCGCCCTCCCTTCCGATGGTCGCATCGTCCTTCTTTTCGTCCTCGCTTGCCGATTCCTCGGGAGTCGGGCAAAGAGCGGCGGCAACCAAGGCTCCCACGACCGCGCAAATGATCACGGAAAAGCCGGAGGTAATGCCGTCAAAAAGAGGGACATAGTAGAGGATACAGTTCAGCGCGGCGGCCACAAGAACGGCGACCAGCGTTCCCTTTTCGCGTTTCATGGGAGGAATGACGATCGCCAAGAACATGGCGTAGATCAGAATACCGGCCGCATCCGACAGGCGGGGCGGCATGAGCCTTCCCGCAACCGCACCCAGAAGTGTGCCGAGCGTCCAGCCGAGATAAGGAGCAACAAGCAATCCTGAAAAGTAGGAAGGACCGATGGGATGCGGCTTTGCGCTGGCCACGGCAAAGATCTCGTCGGTAATGGCAAAGGATAACAGCATACGGCGAGAAGTCGTGAAACGCGGATCCATGCGTTGCGTGAGAGTGATGCCCATGAGTGCGTAACGCAGATTGATGACAAGTTGTGTCAGGATCATTTCGAGAAGCGTTCCGCCGACCGCTAAGATCGCCACGCCTGCCACCTGTCCGGCTGATGTGAGATTGGTCATGGAAAGGATCACGGTCTCCAAGACGCGCAGGCCTTGCCCGACCGCCGAGATGCCGAAACCAAAGGAAACGAACAAATATCCCAGTCCGATGGAGATCCCATCCTGAAATCCGTGACGGAACCGATACGGCGATAGTTCGTCCTTTTGCGTCATGAAAAAGCCCTCCTTTCCCCAAATTGCAACGAGACATATTATAGCACAGAAGCTCATAAAAGTCAATATTTGCATAAAAATGGAAAGCAAAAACTGTATGATTCGACAAAAAAAGACTTTTCGCAATCTTTTTTTCAAAATATGTTTACAAAAAGTCAAATATGTGATATAATGCAGGATGAAATAAAAAAATGGGAGGATTGAAAAATGAAGCTCATCTACAATGTAAATGAGAGACCGAAGTTTGGTCAAAACCTCATTTACGCATTCCAGCAGTTGCTCGCTATCATGGCGGCAACCATCGCCGTCCCCGCAATCGTAGGTCATGGTATGACCGCGGCCGCCGCTATGTTCGGCGCCGGTGTCGGAACCATTATCTACATCCTGTTCACCAAGGGCAGAAGCCCCGTGTTCCTCGGCTCTTCCTTCGCGTTCCTCGGTTCTATGGCGGCCGCTTTTGCAGGCGGCATCTCTATGCAGCTTGGCTATCTCGGACTTCTGTTCGGAGCCCTCTGCGCGGGACTTGTTTACGTGGTGATCGCCATTGTGATCAAGCTTGTCGGTGTGAAATGGATCGCAAAGCTGATGCCTGCCGTTGTCATTGGCCCGACGGTGGCGATCATCGGACTTTCCCTTGCAGGAAACGCCATTGGCGATCTCTCCAAGGGCGATGCTCTGCAAACCTCTCCCTACGTGGCATTGGTTTGCGGCTTGGTGACGCTGTTCGTTACCATGTTCGCCTCCACCTACGGCTCCAAGCAGGTAAAGCTGATCCCCTTCATCTTCGGTATCCTTTCGGGCTATGTCGTTGCTCTGATCTTTACCGTGATCGGAATTGCAACCAAGACCCCTGCTCTTGAGGTTTTGAGCTTCAAGCCCTTCCAGGCGCTTGTTGCCGATGGCGTGAAGCTGACCACCTTCGTGGATCTTCCCAAGTTTACTTTTGTAGAGGCCTTCAAGGGAATCAAGGAGGCAACTCCCGCATACCTCGGAACGGTCTTTGTGGCTTATGTGCCGGTTGCCTTCGTGGTATTTGCTGAGCACATTGCCGACCACAAGAACCTTTCCTCGATCATTGGGAAGGATCTGCTTGAAGATCCCGGCCTTTCCAGAACCCTTCTGGGCGACGGTGTTGGCTCGATCGCAGGCGCGTTCTTCGGCGGATGCCCCAACACCACCTACGGTGAGTCGGTTGGATGCGTGGCCATCACGGGAAATGCGTCGGTCTACACCATTTTTGCCGCCGCTGTTTCCTGCATCGCCATTTCCTTCGTATCCCCCTTCGTTGCCTTCCTGGATTCGATTCCTCCCTGCGTAATGGGTGGCGTTTGCGTGGCTCTCTACGGCTTCATCGCCGTGTCCGGCTTGAAGATGATCCAGAACGTGGATCTCGGCAAGAACCGCAACCTGTTCGTTACCTCGGTGATCCTGATCGCCGGAATCGGCGGCTTGAGCCTTACCTTTGGTAAGATCACGCTGACCTCCATTGCCTGTGCCTTGATCCTTGGAATTGTGACCAACATCGTTTTGGCTCGCGAGAAGGACGAGGACGCCCCTGCCGACGATATCGAGGACGACAAATAAGTCTCCCCCTGTGGCATAGAAAGAACCCCTTGTCGGGATGTCCCGACAAGGGGTTCTTTCTGACTTTTGCCGCGTTTTACCGCGTTTTTGCTGTGTTTTATTGAAGCATGGTATCCAGCAAGGAGCTGGCAAACAGCCAATGCATGGGGCGAACGGGATGGTTGATGTAGTTGGAAAGCAGATCTGTGGTTCTCACGCCGTAGCTCTCCATCTGCTTCCATTTTGCGTAGACGTCGCAAACCGGAATTCCCATTTCCGCCGCGACTTTCTTACCTGCATCGAAATAGGCGGCGAGGATGCCGTCGTTTTCGTAATGCATGGTGGTCTCGGAAAATTTCTTCAAACGCTCATCGCTGTGGTGACAGCTTACGGTCGGATTCATCATGTTCGCCGTCATAAAGATCACTTCCCCACCGTCATCCAAGAGCTTTTGGAAGATCCCTCGCAGATTTTCCGCGTACTGATTCACATAGTCCAGCCCTCTGCCGCAATCGTTCAGACCGAAGCACACCACCGTCAGATCGGGATGGTAGGCCAGCACGTCGCGTTCCAAGCGTTCCAGACCGAACTCGGCGGTCGTTCCGCTCAGTCCTGCGTTGATCAAATTGATCGGCGCGTTGGGATACAGCAAGGCAAGGATCTTTTCCAGATCATGGTGATACGCCGACTCTCGATCGAATACCGTCTGAATGTTTCCTCTTTCGTCGGTATAGCACTCGAAGCATCCCTGCGTGACACTGTCACCCAAAAAGGCGAGCGTGGGGATCTTATTTTGGAGAAGCCACTTGTTCTTTTGGCCTAATAATTCCAGAAATTTCATTGGCATCGCTCCTTTTTATTGCGCTTCTTCCTCGGACAGGATCCGTCCCATGATGACACCCATTACCGATGCCATCATAAGCCCTCTCGTCCATCCGCTGGAATCTCCCAAGCAATGCAGACCC
Source organism: Eubacteriales bacterium (assembly GCA_045534875.1). Taxonomy (GTDB): domain Bacteria; phylum Bacillota; class Clostridia; order Oscillospirales; family CAG-272; genus UMGS1865. Next base: position 3,526 of record JAZSKO010000183.1, read on the forward strand.
TCGATGTTGGTGTTCAGGCGTTCATCCATCTTCACGCGATTGCTGTAAAATTTCAGCTCGGGTGAATACAAAAGCGTTTCATAGGAGGCAAAGCCGGGCACGACCTGATCCATCGCCTGAATGAACTGGATGATGTTGGTCATGGCGCGATACGGCATGGCGGCGGTGATATCCCCTGCCACGGCATCGGGGAGCGTGGGGCGCACATTGGATTGCGCCAGCTCCTTTTCCCATGTGCGCTTTCCGTCCAGAATATCGCCGAAGCGCTGTACCAGAATATGTCCGTTTCCGAGCATATTGGTCAATTCTCCCACCTTTTGAGCATACTCGATGGGCTGATTAAAGGGGACGGAGAAATTATGGGAGCAAAGAATGGCCAAGTTGGTGTTATTCGATTTCTGTTCCTTATAGGAATGTCCGTTTACCACGGCGAGATCGTTGTCGTAGTTCTCTTGGCTCACGAATCCACCGGGGTTTTGACAGAAGGTACGCACCTTGTTCTTGAAGGGGGCGGGATAGCCGATGAGCTTGGACTCATAGAGCACGCGATTGACCAGCTCCATGATCTCGTTCCGCACCTCCACACGCACACCGATATCCACCGTTCCCGGCAGATGAGCGATGTGATGCTCGGCGCATTGCTTTTCCAGCCAATCAGCCCCCCGTCTTCCCGTGGCGATCACGGTATGGTCGGCCAAGATCTCCTCGGAGACTCCATTGTGCGATACGGCAACGCCGAGGCAACGCGATCCGTCGAGGATCAGGTCATTGCACTCCCAGCCAAACAAAAGCTCCACGCCGTTTTGACGCAAATGCTCCTCAATATCCCAGTAAAGCTGGTGCGCCTTCTCGGTTCCCAAATGGCGAATGGGACAATCCACCAACCGAAGTCCTGCCATGATCGCCCGACGGCGGATATCCTTGACCTCCTCGGTGATGGTGGCGCCCTCAATGTGCGTATCCGCGCCGAATTCGAGATAGATGGTATCGGTATAGTCGGTGATGGATTGCACATAATCCACCCCCAAAAGCTGCGGCAGATCGCCTCCCACTTCACAGCTGAGCGAGAGCTTTCCGTCCGAGAACGCGCCCGCGCCCGAAAAGCCCGTGGTAATATGGCAATAGGGCTTACAATTCAAGCAGTAGCCGGTTTTGGATTTGGGACAGCTTCTTTTTTCAATGGGCTGTCCCTTCTCCACGATCACGATCCGACGTTTGCTTCCCTTCCGAAGCATTTCAAGCGCCGTAAAGATCCCGGCAGGACCTGCTCCAACGATCACAACATCGGTTTTCATCGGTTCCTCCGTACAGTTTTTTTTGATCAATATTCAGCGTTTCCAACCGTTCTGGGGTACGGGATCACGTCACGGATGTTGGCAACACCCGTCAGGTACATGATGATCCGCTCAAAGCCCAGACCGTAGCCCGCGTGCTTGGTTCCGCCGTACTTGCGAAGGTTGACGTACCACCAGTAGTCCTCTTCCTTCAAGTGACATTCCTCCATACGGGCAAGCAGAATGTCGAGACGCTCCTCTCTTTGGCTTCCGCCAATGATCTCTCCCACGCCGGGAACGAGCAGATCCATCGCCGCAACCGTCTTTCCGTCGTCATTAAGACGCATATAGAAGGACTTGATCTCCTTCGGATAGTCAATGACGAACACAGGCTTTCCGAACACCTGCTCGGTCAGATACCGTTCATGCTCGGTTTGCAGGTCGCATCCCCACTCCACTCCGTACTTGAACTCGGCTCCGCTCTTTTGAAGCAGCTCGATCGCCTCGGTGTAGGTCACCTTGCAGTAGTCGCTGGTCGCCAGTGTGTTCAGACGCTCCAAAAGGGTCTTGTCAACGAAATTATTAAAGAACTCCAGCTCCTGCGCGCAGGTCTTCAACACGTGGTGGATGATATACTGGATCATATCCCACGCAAGTTGCATATTGTCATTCAGATCGGCAAAGGCGATCTCCGGCTCGATCATCCAGAACTCGGCGGCGTGTCTTGCCGTGTTGGAATTCTCGGCGCGGAAGGTCGGACCAAAGGTGTAGATGTTACCAAAGGCCATCGCGTAGGTCTCGCCCTCAAGCTGCCCCGACACCGTGAGGTTCGCACTCTTTCCGAAGAAATCCTGCGACCAATCAATGCTGCCGTCGGGGAGTCTCGGGGGATTTGCGACATCCAAGGTCGTCACGCGGAACATCTCGCCCGCTCCCTCGCAGTCCGATCCGGTGATCAGAGGGGTGTGAACATAAACGAATCCGCGATCGTGGAAGAAGGAATGGATCGCGTAGGCAACCTCGCTCCGCACGCGGAACACGGCGGAAAAGAGATTGGTGCGAGGACGCAGATAGGCCTGCTCACGGAGATATTCCACCGTATGGCGCTTCTTTTGCAGAGGATAATCGGGCGTGGAGGCTCCCTCCACCTCGATCTTCTCAGCCTTGATCTCAAAGGGCTGCTTCATGTCGGGGGTGAGCACCAGCTTACCCGTGACCACAACGGCAGATCCGACATTCAGCTTGGCGATCTCATCGTAGTTCGCCAGCTTTTCTCTCTCAAACACGACCTGAACGGTCTTGAAGCAGCTTCCGTCGTACAGATCAATAAAACCAAAGGCTTTGCTGTCCCGAATGCTTCTTGCCCATCCACCGAGGACAACGGTCTGATCGGCATAGGCCTCCATATTCGCGTACAGGTTACGATTCAATTCTCTTTTCATGATCTTACTCTCCGCAGTTTTCCCAGTTGTGATATACGTCCATGACATCGTCGTCCTCCTCCAGCTTCTCAATGAGAAGGGTCATGAACTTGATGTCCTCCTCGCTCTCCAAGTTGACGGTGGTGGAGGCTTGCTTGGTCTTTTCCGCCGACAAGATCTCGTATCCTGCCGCCTGCAAGGCCTCCTGAACGGCGTACACGTCGTCCGGCTCGGTGGTGACGATAAAGACATCCCCGTCCGACTTGAAGTCCGACGCGCCTGCTTCCAGAGCGGTCTCCATCAGCTTATCCTCGTCAACATCGCCGTCCTCGTTATTGATCACGATCTCGCCGATGTCGGAGAACAGATAGCCGACGCAACCGGTTTGTCCCATATTCCCGTGGTATTTCGAGAAATAGGCACGCACATTTCCTGCGGTGCGGTTGCGGTTATCGGTGGTAGCCGTGACCAGGACCGCCACGCCTGCGGGACCGTAGCCCTCGTAAACGACCTCCTCATAGGTCTCGGCGGTCGCGCCCAAGGCCTTCTTGATGCAACGCTCGATGTTGTCATTCGGCACGTTGTTGGCCTTTGCCTTCTGGATCAGATCGCGCAGTCTGGAATTGGATGCGGGATCGCCGCCTCCTGCCTTGACGGCAATGGTGATCTCCTTTCCGATCTTGGTGAAGATCTTACCTCTCGCGGCGTCTGTCTTCTCTTTCTTATGCTTGATGTTAGCCCATTTGCTATGTCCGGACATATTTTCTGTACCTAAACCCTTTCTTTGTATATCGTGGAGACGTTGTTTCGTTTTATATCAGACCTTTTCGGTCTTTTTGAGGCAGATCAGATCGAAGGCGTTGCCAAGCACGATCTTGGTGGCCTCGGTGATCCGCAGACGCGAGATGCGTGTGGCCTCGTCCTCTGCCGTAAGGATGGGACAGTTGTGATAGAAGCGATTGAAGGCCGTGGCGACATCCAGAATGAAGCGGGTAATGTAGCTCGGCTCATAATCGGCAAGCGCGGCGCAAACCCGCTCTCCAAAGCGGCAAAGCAGTTTGGTCAGGGTTGCCTCCTCCTCGCAGGTCACGCGGATCTCGCCCTCGCCAAGCTCCCCTGCGCGGTTGAGCAGTGAGCAGGCTCTGGCGTAGGTGTACTGAACGTAGGGACCCGTGTTTCCGTCGAAGCTCAGGGCTTCCTCCATCACGAAGTTGATGTCCTTCATGCGGTTATTAGAGAGATAGTAGAAGACGATCGCGCCCACGCCAACTGCCTCGGCGATCTCGTCGTTCCCCTCTCGGTCGGGGTTCTTTTCCTGCATGATAGCGCGCACCTTCTCAATGGCGAGCGCAAACAGATCCTTCAGAAGCACCACGTTTCCGGTTCTGGTTGCGAGCTTTGCTCCGTTGAGCGAAACCGTACCGTAGGGGACGTGGACGAGCTGATCGTACCAAGGATAGCCCATCAGCTCCACCACCTTGAACCATAACGCGAAATGCAGACATTGCTGTGCGCTGGTGACGTAGATGGCTTTATCGAAATGGTAATGTTCCTTCCGATAAACGGCGGCCGCGATATCTCTTGTGGGATAGAGGGTGGAGCCGTCGCGCTTGAGGATCAGACAAGGCGGCATATTGTAATCCGAGAGATCCACGATCGACGCGCCATCGTCCAGCTTCAAGAGATCCTTCTGTCGGAGAACCTCGATCTGAGCGGGCATTTTGTCGGTGTAGAAGCTCTCGCCCTTGTAGGAATCGAACTCGATGCCGAGCTGAGAATAGGTCTTGCGGTACTCAGCAAGGCTGATCTCAACAAACCATCTCCAAAGCTCCAGATTTTCCTCGTCTCCGATCTCTAGCTTGTGGAATTCGGCTCTGGACGCGTCGGCCAGCTCCTTGTTTTCGGGAATACCGTTTTCGGGATCGCCCTTGATCTCGTTGTTGATACGGACATACAGCTCCACGAGCTTGTCGATGCCGCCCTCGATCACCGCCTCGCGGCTTCCCCACAGACGATAGGCCACGATCAACTTTCCGAACTGCGTTCCCCAGTCTCCCAGATAGTTGATGCCGAAGCAATCGTATCCGGCAAACTCATGAAGGCGACGCAGGGCGTGACCGATCACGGTTGTGCCGAGATGTCCGATGTGGAAGGGCTTAGCTACGTTGGGCGAGGAATAGTCGAGAACCACCTTTTTTCCAACGCCGAAGCTCTGTGCTCCGTAGCGATCTCCCTTTTCTAAGATCTCGGGAAGAACGGTCTTGCCGAGATAATCGTTGGAAATGGTGAAATTCAGATATCCGCTGACGGCGCTGGCATTTGCCACATCGTCCTCTCCGAAGGAGGCGCAAAGCGTCTCGGCGATCTGCACAGGCGAGCGACGAAGCACGCGGCTGAGCTTGAAGCACGGGAACGCAAGATCTCCCATGGAGGCGTCGGGGGGATATTCCAGCATGGAGGCGATCTCCTCCGCCGTTAATTCCGCATTTGCGTTGATGCCTTGAACCGCACAAAGAAGCTTTTGGGCGATCAACTGTTTGATGGTTTGCATGATTGAATCTCCATTCTGCCGCCTGCCTGATGAAGCGGCATTTTTTGTTATTCCATATTATAAATTCGCACCAATGTATTATTATACAATATCTGCGGCGCTTTTGCAAGGTCTTTGCCGAAATTCTAGGTAAGATTTGCAACTTTTGCGGAAAGAAAGCCGATCAGGGTCTCTCGGTTGAGCAAAAGCTGTGCGCCTTTCGTGCCTGAGCTTACGGTGATCTGTTCATGTTGCAGGGCGCTCTCGTCGAAATAGGCGGGAAAGCGCTTCTTCATTCCAATGGGAGAGCATCCGCCGCGAATGTAGCCCGTGAGAGCCAACAGCTCCTTTACGGGGACCATTTCGATGCGTTTGTTCCCTGTCAGCGCGGCGGCCGCCTTTAACTGGATCTCCCGATCCACCGGAATGCAGAAGACCACAGGGCCTGTCTTATCCCCTCTTGCGACCAGTGTTTTGAACATCCGCTCACAGGGGAAGCCCAAGACCTCTGCAATGTGTACTCCGCTCAGGTCGCTTTCGTCGACCTCGTATTCCAAAACCTCATAGGGAATCTTGGCGGCATCCAGCATTCGCATGGCGTTCGTTTTGATCATTCCGTGCGCCCCCTTTTGTATTCCTCGATCATCTCACGCGCCGCATCGCGCTGGGCAGAGGTGATCTCGATCCCGCCGAGGATCCGTGCGATCTCCTCCACGCGCTCGGCGTCGGTTAATTCGCGCACGTTGGTCTCGGCTCTGCCGTCCTTTTCGAGCTTGGAGATGAGATAGTGAACGTCGGCAAGCGACGCGATCTGCGCCGAATGCGTCACGCAAAGAATCTGCGCACGGTGAGCGGTCTGTTGTAGCTTCAAGCCGATCTTGCGCGCCGTTTTTCCGGAACCGCCCGTGTCGATCTCGTCAAAAACTACGGTGGTGGCGCCGTCCCGATCATCCAAGACCGAGCGCAGAGCCAGCATGATCCGTGAAAGCTCGCCTCCCGAGGCGATCTTGGCCAAGGGCTGAACAGGCTCTCCCGGGTTGGTTGCGATGAGAAACTCCACGTCGTCGCCTCCGTTTTCATGCAGAGGACACTCGTCGATGCGAATTTCAAAGACCACGCTTGGCATATCGAGATAGCACAAGGCCTCCACAACGTCCGCCTTGATCCTCCTTGCCGCCTCGCGTCGCCGGGAGCGGAGCTCCTCTGCCAACGCCAAGGCTTCCTTTTTTGCCTGTGCGGCCTCGGATTCCAAACGCTCGCGGCCTTCCTCCGAAAGCTCTAATTCCTCAAGCTGCTCGGCGGCGCGTTGACGAAAGGCCAAAATGGCTTCCACGCTGTTGCCGTATTTCTTTTTCAAGCGCGCGATCTTTTCCAGTCTTCCCTCGATCCGATCAATGCGTGCCGTCGGATCCTCCCGATCCTCGTCGGCAAAGCCCGCGATCTGCTCGGAGAGATCCACGATCTCGGATTCGATCTCCGAAAGACGGTCGGCAATATCCAAAACACCGTCCACGATCCCCTCCAAGGAAAGAACCGTTGATCTTGCCGCGCCGATCAAGGCGGCGGCGTTGCTTTTTTCTCCGCCCGACAGATAGCGATGCGCCAGCTCTGCCTGACGATTGATCTTTTCCGCGTGCAAAAGACGATCCCTCTCGCGGATCCATTCCTCCTCCTCGCCTGCCCTCAGCTTTTTAGCGTCGATATCCCGAATCTGGAATTCCAGCATTTCTCGCAGACGCAACCGCTCGGCCTCGTCCCGAGAGAGCGATTCCAGCTTTCGTTGCAGATCCTTGTAAACGGTGTAGCGTTCCCGATACCGCTCCAAGAGATCATAGGGCTTCGCGTAGGCGTCGAGAAGCTCCAAATGCGCGCTTTTTTGCAGGAGCTTGTGGCTATCCATCTGCCCGTGGATGCTGATGAGCATGGGCGTGATGATGCGTTGCATGGCTTGTGTAATGATCTGACCGTTGAGCCTCGTTTGGGAGCGACCGTCCTCGGTGACGGCTCTTTGAAGCATCAGCGTGCCGTCCTCGCAGGAAAAGCCGAGCTCGGCCAATGCTTCAACGGTGCGTGGGCTGAGATCCTCAAAAACCGCTCCGATCACGGCTCGGCTCTCGCCGCTTCGGATCATATCCTTTGAGATGCGGTTGCCGAGAAGGACGTTGATACTGTCGATGATCATGGATTTTCCGGCTCCCGTCTCACCCGTGAGCACCGAAAGTCCCTCACGAAAATCAATGTCTGCCCGACGGATCACCGCAATGTTTTCAATGTGTAAGGAGCGAAGCATCAGATACTCCTCAGCAGATCATGGATCTGCGCCGCAAAGGTCTCGGAGCAATCGCTGTCACGCAGGGCGACGAAGATGGTGTCATCTCCCGCCACGCAACCAAGCACCTGACGCAGGTTCATACGGTCGATGCCCCCCGCAACGGCAGAGGCAAGTCCCGGATAGGTCTTGATGACCACCAGATTCTGCGCGTGGTCCACTCCCGTGATCGAATCAATCAGCGCGGCGCTGAATTTCACGCCTGCTCCCGGGGTGACCTGCTTGGGCAGAACATAGCGATAGGTTCCCCGTCCGGTCGTGATCTTGGCGATCTTCAATTCCCGAATATCTCTGGAAACGGTTGCCTGCGTGACCTCGTATCCGTTTTCGCGCAGACAGGCGATCAATTCGTCCTGCGTTTCGATCTCATAGCGCGTGATAATCTCGATCAGCTTTTGTTGTCTGTTCTTTTTCATGATAAAACCATTCGTTCCTTTCCTGCGTCAAAAATGCGAATCGCGCAGCTTTTGACAGAGCTTTTTATAGAAGCGACTTTCCTTGAAGCGGATCAGCTTGGTTTCCATGGCGGCCTTGGTGATCCGAACGGTTTGGTTGCGGTAAAGCTCGAAGTTCATTCTACCATCCACGGTTAAGTAGAGCATCTTTTCTCTGGCGCAGATGTTTCGCACCTCCAAGGTGGAGGCGTCCGAGAAGATCAAGGGGCGCGCCGCAAAGGAATGGGGACAGATCGGCGTGACGCAGAAGCACCCGACCGTGGGATCCACGATCGCGCCGCCTGCCGACATGGAATAGGCGGTGGAGCCCGTGGGGGTTGCCACGATCAAGCCGTCGGCGCGGTAGCTTGCCACGGGACAGCCGTTCTCCGAAAGCTCCATATCCACGATCCGCGAGACCGATCCGTTGGAAATAACGGCATCGTTGAGACCGTAGCAATAGGAGCGCAGTTCCCCGTCTCCCCATATCTCAACGCGGAGCATCGAGCGCGACTCCACGCGATAGTCATTCGTGAAGAGTTGATGAAGCAGATCCAGCTCTCCCATTTCCAATTCGGTCATGTAGCCGAGTCTGCCGAGATTGATGCCCAGAATGGGCTTTCCAAACTGCGAGGCTCTCCGCGCCGCTTCCAGAATGCTTCCGTCACCGCCCAGAACGACGATGATATCGGCGTCGGTATAGAGATTGTCGATGGGAAGATAGCAAAACTCCTCCCGATGCCGATGCACGCGCATCAATTTATCGCGATTGAAGGATGCGATGAGCACCTGACAATCCTCCTCGAGCAATCGCGCGGCGACCGTCGCGGCCGCTTTTGCTTTCTCGGAGATATTAAAATTTGTGATGATTGCAATTTTCTGCATCTCTCTCTCCTTCCTCATCCGACAATGCGTCGGATCTGCTCCTCACCAATGGAAGCCTGCTTCTCGCTTGCATTGGTGAACAGCACCAAAAATTCCCGATTTCCGTCCCCTCCCACAATGGGCGACGGGATCAGACCGATCGGGGTGAGCCCTGCCTCCTTGCCCGACGTTAAAACACGGTCGATGGCAAGACGGTGGGCTTTTTTGTCCTTTACGATGCCGCCCTTTCCGACCAGTGCCTTTCCCACCTCAAATTGGGGCTTGATCAGGCAGATCGCGTATCCGAGCTCCTTCAAAAAAGGACCGAATCGCGGGATCAGATAGGTGGCGGAGATGAAGGAAACGTCCATAACGATCAGGTCGACCCTCTCTCCGATGGTGTCGGGCTCCAAATACCGCGCATTGCACCGCTCCATGGAGGTCACGCGCGGATCCTCTCGCAGGGACGGAGCCAGTTGTCCCTCGCCTGAATCAACGGCGGTGACGTGACGCGCTCCCCGTTGCAAAAGGCAATCGGTAAAGCCTCCTGTTGAGGCGCCGATATCCAAGGCTGTCATACCTGTCACGTCCAAGGAAAAGGCGTTGAGCGCCGCCTCGAGCTTTTGCCCGCCCCTTCCAACGAAGGCGAG
>JAZSKO010000178.1:0-2734 GCA_045534875.1 Eubacteriales bacterium
CCGTTCCGTTCTCGGTGAGGGTGTTTCCAACATGGAATCCGACCATGCAGTGGTGCGCCGGCATCCCGGGAAGGTCAGCCTGCTTTAAGTGCTTGGCAAGCTGGACGAAGGTATCGCGTCCGTAAAAATCATCTGCGTTGATCACGGCAAAGTTATCCTTCACCGCATGGCGCGCACAGTAGATGGCGTGGCCGGTTCCCCAAGGCTTGGTGCGCCCCTCGGGAAGCACCAGCCCCTCGGGAAGCTCGTTTACGTCCTGGAAGACATACGACACGCGGATCTTCTTCTCGATGCGGTTGCCGATGGTCTCGCGGAAAAGCTCCAGATTTTCCTTCTTGATGATGAACACCACATGATCAAATCCTGCTCCGATGGCATCGTACAACGAAAAGTCGATGATAAAGTTTCCGGCATCGGTCATGGGGTCAAGCTGCTTCAATCCTCCGTAGCGAGAACCCATCCCCGCCGCCAAGATCACCAAAGTCATGTTCAAATATCTCCTTGCTTTGTTTTGTCATTCAAATTATATTATACAATATCTCTGCAAAAATGTAAAGGGGTTTCCGCGAAATATTCCGAAAATTCCCTTTCTCTCATCCCTTTTTATCCATTTTTCAAGAAATCGAGGACTTTTTTCTGCGCAAATGAAACTCTGTTTGAAATTCTTTTGGAAAAAGTGAAAAAAGATATTGACATTTTTCTGTCAATCTGCTATAATTGTATCAAATGAGACAGTTTGGAGGAATTATGGAGCTTACAAAGCAGGATTTACGCACGATCCGCGCGGTGTCGCTCTTCTCGGAGCTTGACCCTGCTCTCTTGGTGGACGCCATGGAGCGATTCGGCGGTAAGGTAAGCGTATTCGCGTCGGGGGAGATCATTCTCTCGCCGGACGCGCAACCGCCGCAGGCAGGGCTTGTGCTTTCGGGAAAGGCATCGGTCACCACGCCCGACACGGCGCACGCGGTGCTTCTTCGATTCTTGAAGTCGGGGGATCTGTTCGGCATTGCCAATCTGTTTTCCTCAGAGCCCTTCGTGAGTCGGATCTGCGCCGAGAACGCTTGCCGTTGCCTGTTCCTCTCGCAGGAGGCCTTCGCCTACCTGTTGGACGCATCCCCCTCTCTGCGCCGCGCCTACGTTGGCTTTCTTTCGGACAGGATCCGCTTTCTGAACCGAAAGATCGGCTACCTCACGGCGGGCAGTGCGGAACGCCGCTTGGCGCTCTATATCGCTTCCCTTGGCGAGGGGACGGTGCGCTTGCAGGATTCCATCACCTCTCTCTCCGAGCTTCTCAATTTGGGAAGAGCCTCGCTTTACCGAGCCTTTGACCGCTTGATCCGCGACGGCTTTCTGACCAAGAACGGCAAGGAATTGACCGTCCACGATCCGAAGGCCATGCTGGATGCCTACAAACAGTAATCTTTTTTGGAAAGAAAGGAAAAAACATCATGAAAACCCGTATTCTCGCCCTTCTCTTTGCCCTTTCCCTGCTCTTTTCTCTGGTTGCCTGCACGGGAGCCGGACAGAATGGAGCCATCACCACACAGCCTCCCGTTGACAACGGAACGCCCACCCCTGTTGACGTTCGCGTTTACACCCTCAGCGGCACGACCGGCTTTGGCATGGCAAAGCTGATGAGTGACGCCGCCGCAGGCGCATTTACCACCGAAAACTACACCTTCTCGGTCAAGACCGATGCCGCCGACGTGCTTGCCGCTCTCACCAGCGGAACGGTGGACATCGCCGCTCTCCCCACCAACGCCGCCTCCACGGTCTTCAATCGGACACAAGGCAAGGTGCAGATCATGGCCATCAACACGCTGGGCTGTCTGTTCCTCTTGAACACGGGAAGCGAGGCGGTCACCTCCATCGCTCAGCTCGGAGGCAAGACGGTGTATGCACCCCAGCAGAACCCCTCCTTTATCCTGACCTATCTCTGCCAGCAGAACGGTCTGACGGTGGTCAACGCTCCCACGGATAAGGCAAACGAGGTCTATATCAACTCCTCTGCCTATGCTCAGCCCGCCAACCTTCGTGACGCCGTTGCGTCGGGTGCGGTGGAGCTTGCCGTATTGCCCGAGCCGATGGTCACCATCGCCGTGAATGCCGGAAAGAACGCGCAAACGCCCGTGACGGTCAAGGTAGATCTCGATCTGACCGCCGAGTGGGATAAGCTCCCCGGAAAAGCCAACACACTGGTACAGGGCTGTGTGGTGGTTCGCAAGGACTTCCTCGCCGCGCATCCTGAGGCGGTTGCCAACTTCCTTACCGCCTATGAGGCTTCCATCAATTATCTCAACGAAAACCCCGAGGCCGCGTCGGCTCTCATCGCACAGCACGGGATCTTCCAGAATGCCAATGTGGCAAAGGTCGCCATCCCGAAGTGCAACGTTCGCTTCATCGACGGCGCGGAAATGAAGACCGCCGTTGCCACCTACTTGGAGATCCTCTCGGGAATCAACGCCAACTCGATCGGCGGCGCGCTCCCCACGGATGATTTCTACTACCTGCCCTGATCAAATTCGTGAACGTGACAGTAAAAAAGACCTTATCGGTCTTAAAATGGTTCGGAATTGCCCTGTTCTGGCTTCTGGTATGGGAGGTGGCGGCGCTTGCCGTTGGGAATCTGCTGTTGTTCCCCGATCCCATCACCGTTTTGAAGGTCTTGGGGCGTCTCTTGGGTGAACCGCTCTTTTATCAGGTGACGGGCAAGTCTCTTTGGAACGTGCTTGCC
>JAZSKO010000141.1:0-14451 GCA_045534875.1 Eubacteriales bacterium
GGCATTGACTTCACCTTCGTCTCGCCCGATTGCATCGAGGAGGAGCTTTCTTCCGCCTTCCGTCCCAACACCAAGGCGCTGTTCGGAGATACCATTGCAAACTCCGCGCTCACGGTGCTGGATATTGAAAAGTTCGCCAAGGTCGCCCACGCAAACGGAGTTCCCCTGATCGTGGACAACACCTTCGCGACCCCCGTCAACTGCCGTCCCTTCGAGTGGGGAGCTGATATCGTCACTCACTCCACCACCAAGTATATGGACGGACACGGAGCGGCCGTGGGTGGCTGTATCGTGGATTCGGGTAAATTCAACTGGCTCGCGTATCCCGATAAGTTCCCGGGACTTTGCACGCCGGATGACAGCTACCACGGCATCACCTACGCCAAGGATTTCGGCTTGGAGGGGGCATTCATCACCAAGGCCACCGCACAGCTGATGCGTGACCTCGGCTCGGTGCAGTCTCCGCAGAGCGCATTCCTGCTTAACATGGGTCTGGAAAGCCTGCACGTTCGCATGGCGCGTCATTGCGAGAATGCACTGGCGGTCGCCACCTACCTGCAAAACCACGAAAAGATCGCGTGGGTGGTCTACCCCGGCTTGGAGGGGGACCGCAACTATCCGCTCACGCAAAAGTATCTGCCCAAGGGAAGCTGCGGCGTGATCAGCTTCGGCGTCAAGGGTGGACGCGAGGCCGCAGGCAAGCTGATGGAGGGACTCAAGCTGGCCGCGATCGAGACGCACGTGGCCGACGCGCGCTCCTGCTGTCTGCATCCCGCAAGCACCACGCACCGTCAGATGACCGACGAGGAGCTTCTGGCGGCAGGCGTATCGGCTGATCTGATCCGTCTCTCCTGTGGATTGGAGGGGAAGGACGATCTCATCGCGGATCTCGCCCAAGCCTTGGAACAAATTTGATTTTGGAGTAAGAAAACGATATGCCCATCAGAATACCAAACGATCTGCCGGCGGTAAAGGTGCTGACCGAGGAAAACATCTTCGTCATGACCGAAAAGAGAGCACTCACGCAGGATATTCGTCCCTTGAAGATCCTGTTGCTCAATCTCATGCCCAAGAAGATCGAGACCGAAACGCAGTTTTCCAGACTGCTGGGGAACACCCCCTTGCAGGTGGAGCTGGAGCTGATCCACACCAAGAGCCACCAATCGAAAAACGTCTCCCAAGAGCATCTGCTCTCCTTTTACAAGACCTTTGACGATATCAAGCACGAAAACTTCGACGGCATGATCATCACGGGCGCACCCGTGGAGCATCTCGCCTTCGAGGAGGTGGAGTATTGGCAGGAGCTGTGCGAGATCATGGAGTGGTCGCTTTCGCACGTTCACAGCACCTTCCACATCTGCTGGGGAGCGCAGGCGGGACTTTACTATCACTTCGGCATCCCGAAGATCGGGCTGGATCAAAAGCTGTTCGGCGTCTTTCCGCATGAGGTGAGCTACAAACGGTCGATTTTGTTCCGCGGATTTGACGATCGCTTTATGGTCCCGCATTCCCGTCACACCACGGTGCGCGTCGAGGACATCAAGAAGGAAAAGCGATTGAAGCTGCTGTCGGTATCGCCCGAGGCAGGCGTGTTCGCGCTTGCCACGAAGAACGGAAAGCAGATCTTCATCACGGGACACCCCGAGTACGACGCCGGCACGTTGCGGGCCGAGTATGAACGCGATCTGCGCGAGGGAAAGCCGATCTCGATCCCCAAGAACTATTTTCCGGGGGACGATCCCACGAAGGATCCCGTGGTCACATGGCGGTCGCACGCGAACCTCTTGTATAGCAACTGGCTCAACTATTTCGTCTACCAGACCACCCCCTTCGACCTGAGCAAGATCAAAAGTTAACGAAAAAAAGACCGCCGAGCCGAGATCGGAGCGGCGGTCTTTTGGGAGGATAGTATGGAATTACAAAAGGGAAGACCCACAAACGAAGCGGGAAGATTGGAAAAGGAGATCCGCGTCTACGATCTTTTGGATCGCTTGGGGATCGCCTATGAGCGCGTGGATCACGAGCCTGCCATGACCATGGAGGTCTGCGTGGACATCGACCGCGTGCTGGGCGTGCGGATCTGCAAGAACCTGTTTCTCTGCAATCGGCAAAAGACCGATTTCTACCTGTTGCTCATGCCCGATGATAAGCCCTTCCGCACCAAGGATCTCTCGGCACAGATCGGCTCGGCAAGGCTTTCGTTTGCCGATGCCGAGGCGATGGAGCACCTGCTCGGTGTCACGCCGGGCTCGGTGAGTGTGCTGGGGCTTATGCATGACGCGGAGCACGCCGTGCGCCTGTTGATCGACGAGGATCTTTTAAAGGAGCCCTTTTTCGGTTGCCACCCCTGCATCAACACATCCAGCCTTCGCTTTTCTACACAGGCTCTGACCGAGATGCTTCTGCCGACGCTGGGCTATACGCCGACCGTGGTCAGACTTCCGTCCTCGGAGACCAACTGATAGCCAATGCGAGGGTCGCCGTTCTCCAAGTGGATGATGCCGCACCGCAAAAAGCCGTTCTTCGCGAGAGCGCGTTGCATGGGAAGATTGTCCGCGTGCGTGTCGATCCGCAGATTTTGGCAAAGGGAAAGGCAATGGGAAAAGCAAAAGGACGCCACACCTCTCCGATGCGAGCAGGTGGCAATGCGGTGGATCACGCCGTACGGGCGGTCATTGAGCCAAGCACCCTCGGAAATGACCTCATAGGTCGGTTCTACATCAAAAAAGTAGCAGAAAACGCCAAGGATTGTATCGTCCTCGGTGCAAACATAGAGGCGATCACTTGCCAGATCCTCGGCAACGGTCGCTTCGTCGGGATAACGGTCGCCCCACTGGTTGGGGTTGCCGTTTTCTTTCATATAGGCGCGCGCCTCGGCGTAAAGGCGATGGATCACGGGGAGATCGCTTTCGGTGGCGTGTCGGATCTTCATAGCCGTCCTCTCCTTTTCGGTTCAAATAGGTTGCTTCTGCCTATCATCATAGCATATTTTTTGGTCGATTGCAAGGGAAAGAGCGGTTTTTAGGTAGAAAAAAAGGAAAAACCCTTGACAAAAAAGAGAGAACGCGATACAATATAGTGAGCGAAAAACGTTTCGTTAGAAAGGAAAATGTATCATGGCAAAGAAATTCAAGCTCGACAACGGACTTCTCAACGCCGCACTCTACATCCTGGCAGGACTTCTGTTCTGCATCCTGCGCGGAGGCGTTCTGGGGATCCTGTTCACGATCGTTGGAATCCTGTTCGTGGTTCAGGCGATCCTGCACTTCGTTGGAAAGCAGTACGTCAACGGTGCCGTTTCGGCGGTTATCGGTCTTGTCCTTCTGATCGGAGGAAACCTCATCACGCAGGTCATTCTGATCGTGTTCGGTGTTTTGCTGATCGTGAAGGGGGTTGTGGCCCTGCTCGGTCTTTTGAGTGGCAAAAACCCCGCACCTCTGGCTTTGGTGGCAGCCGCAGGTACGCTCCTGATCGGTATTTTGCTGATCGTGAGCAACTGGCTGATCGTGGACTGGGTGTTCATCATCATCGGTGTCGTGATGATCGTGGATGGCGTTATGAGCCTTTTGGGTTCGCTTCGCCGCTGATCGGTCATGCACAAGATACTGCCAAGTCATATCCGCAATACCTACCAAGCGATCCTTGGAGAGGAACTTCTACCGGCGATGGGCTGTACTGAGCCCATCGCCATTGCCTATGCTGCCGCCATTTTGCGCGACGTTTTGGGGGAGGAGCCCTGCCGTGTGGAGCTTGGATTGAGCGGTAACATCATCAAGAACGTAAAGAGTGTGATCGTTCCCGCCACGGGTGGGATGCACGGGATCCGCGCGGCGGTGGCGGCGGGGATCGTGTCGGGTGATCCCTCCAAGCGGCTGGCACTTTTGACCGACCTGACCGAGGCAGATCAGCCGCGCATTGCCAAGGTCTCCGAGGAGCTTGCCCTGACGGTGCGCGAGCTGGACGGTGGATGCGCCTTCCACATCCTCATTCAGGGGTGGAGCGCGGAAAATGAGGCCACGGTAGAGCTGATCGAGCATCACACAAACGTGGCGCGCGTGCATTGCAATGGGCAGGATCGAACCGCTCTGTACCTTGCCGAGCGAGCGCTTGGCGAGCAGAGGAAGGCAGACCGAAGCCTGTTGAACGTAAAGGACATCGTGCAATACGCCGAGGAAGCCGAGCTGGACGAGCTTCGTCCACTGTTGGAGAGGCAGATCGATTTGAATATGAAGATCGCCGAGGAGGGACTTCGCGGTGAATACGGAGCGGCCATCGGAAAGCTTCTCATGAAGGTGGGCGGCGAGGATCGCAGGACGCGTGCGCGCGCCTATGCGGCGGCCGGATCGGATGCCCGTATGAGCGGATGCGAGCTGCCTGTTTGCATTCTGTCGGGAAGCGGAAACCAAGGCATTACGGCCTCTGTTCCCGTTGTGGTCTACGGCAGAGCAATGGGGGCGAGCGAGGAGACGATCCTGCGTGCTTTGCTGGTTTCCGATCTCATCACGGTTCATCAAAAGACAGGTATCGGCTGTCTTTCGGCCTATTGCGGCGCGATCAGCGCAGGATGCGGATGCGCCACGGGTATCGCCTTCTTGGAGGGAGGCCGCTTCTATGAGATCGCCCACACGCTGGTGAACGCGGTGGCGATCCTATCGGGCACGATCTGCGACGGAGCCAAGCCCTCCTGCGCCGCCAAGATCGCCATGGCCGTGGAGGCAGGCATCATGGGATACGAAATGGTCAAATCGGGACATCAATTCTACGATGGCGACGGGATCGTCACCAAGGGCGTGGAGAATACCATCCGCAACGTCGGCAGACTTGCCAGAGACGGAATGGACGCCACCGACCGCGAGATCATTCGCATCATGATGGAAAAGCCCGAGTAAAGGGAAGTCAAAATCGACAAGAATCAGATTTTACTTGATTTTTCGTAAAAAATATGCTATACTAACTATGCGATGATGCGGGCGAATGCCGTATGTGTCGCATAGTTGTTTTTTTATCGACGAGGGAAAGGAGAAACGGCATGAAACGTCTGACGAAATTTTTACGGTCACAGCTGATGCTGATGAAGCCGTTTCTTTCAAATTGCTCACTTGCCACGGCGCGAAAGGGACAGGATCGCTTGGGAAAGCTCATGGCGGCCACCCACAAGAACGCCGTCATTACCGAGGATTTTGACCTCGGCGCCTTTTCCTGCTCCATGATCACCCCCAAGGACGAGGTCTCCACGGGCGTGATTCTCTATCTCCACGGAGGCGGCTTCACAGCGGGCAATCTGGCCTACGCCAAGGGTTTTGGCACGATCCTGTCAGCAAAATGCGGTGTACGCGTCCTCTGCGCCGCCTATCGCATTGCCCCCGAGAACATCTATCCCGCGGCCTTGCAGGACGCGATGGATGCCTATGGCTATCTGCTTTCCAACGGCTATGCTCCCTCGCAGATCCTTCTGTGCGGCGAGAGCGCGGGAGGTGGGCTTTGCTATTCGCTTTGCCTGCGTCTCAAAGAAAAGGGCTGGACTATGCCGGCAGGCATCCTTGCCATCTCGCCATGGACCGATCTTTCCGCCAAGGGAGACTCCTATCAGGCCAACCGTGATCGCGACCCCTCCATGACGGCAGAGCGTCTGAAATACTTTGCCGATTGCTACCTCTACGGCGCGACCGAGGAGAACAAGAGCTTCTATCCCATCACCAATCCCGACCCCGAGGACGACGAACGAAAAAAGCAGGATCCCTTGGTCTCGCCGCTGTTCGGGGAGCTTTCCAAAATGCCGCCCACCCTGATCTTCGTGGGAGGCGACGAGATCATGCTCAGCGATTCCACCGACCTGCACGAGAAGCTCTTGCAGGCAGGCTGTCAGAGCGAATTGCAGGTGACCGAGGGAATGTGGCATGGGTATATCCTCTATTCCTTGAAGGAGCACGAGCGGGATTTTGTTCGCATCCGTCGCTTCATCCGCGCGCATATTCCGAACCAAAAGAAGCTACGCTGGATGACCTTGGACAACGCCGCCAAGATCTTTCCCGCCGCCAGACGGCGAAATTGGAGCAACGTCTTCCGCCTCTCCGCCACCCTTACCGAGGAGGTGGATCGGGAGGCCTTGCAGGTCGCGCTCGACGTTACGGTGCGGCGGTTTCCGTCGATTGCCGTGCGGATAAAGGCAGGCTTTTTCTGGTACTACTTGGAGGAGATCCCCAAAGCCCCCGACATCATGGACGAAAAGCCCTATCCGCTCTCGCGTATGCCCTTCGACGACATCCGCAAGTGCGCCTTTCGGGTGATCGTGCATGAGAGACGGATCGCAGTGGAGTTCTTCCATGCCCTGACCGACGGAAACGGAGGACTGGTCTTTCTCAAAACACTGGTGGCCGAGTACTGCTATCAGAAATACGGTGACCGTATGCCGCACGAAAACGGCATTCTGGATCGCTTGGAGGAGCCCTCCGAGGAGGAATTGGAGGATAGCTTCTTCAAGTACGCAGGCCCGAAGGCCGCCTCGCGCGCCGATACCGACGCCTACAAGCTCTCGGGAACGCCTGAGACCGATGGCTTTAAGACCAACACCACCTTTCTTTTGGATGCCGCCGCCGTGTCGGCCGAGGCGAAAAAGCGGGGGATTACGGTCACGGCCTATCTTGTGTCGGCCCTGCTCTTGGCGACCGATCGGGTGCAGAGAGCGCAGGTACGCAATCCCAAGCGCTATAAGCACGCCAAGGTGCTGATTCCCGTGAACCTGCGAAAGATCTTTCCCTCCAAGACCCTGCGGAATTTCGTGCTGTACGCAACCCCCGGGATCGATCCCATGCTGGGAGAATTCACCTTCGATGAGCTTTGCTCGATCGTGCATCATCAAATGAAATTGCAGATCACCGAGAAGAATCTCGCCGCCATGATCGCCACCAACGTGGGCGACGAAAAGCCCCTGATCTTACGGCTCGCGCCTCTGTTCATCAAGAATCTGGTCATGAAGATGGTCTTCAACGCCGTGGGAGAGCGGAAGTCCTGCTTCTCCTTCTCCAACCTTGGCGTCGTGAAGATGGGAGAGACCTTCCGGAGGCGAGTGGAGCGGTTGGATTTCGTGCTCGGTGTGCAATCCCACGCGCCCTACAATACCTCCGCCATCACCTACGACAACGTGCTTGCCCTGAACGTGATCCGAAACGTCAAGGAGCCCCTCTTGGAATGCGCTCTGTACGGCGTTTTTCGTGAGCTTGGTCTGCACGTCCGAGCCGAAAGCAATACCCGCGTCGGGCGGGGAAAGGAGAACGGATAGTTATGTACTGTATCAAATGCGGCGTTGAGCTGTCGGATGGGCAGACGATCTGCCCCCTTTGCCAAACCAAGGTCTATCACCCCGACCTTCCCCTGAAAAAGGGCTCGCCCACCTATCCGCAAAAGGAGTTTCCCTCGGAGGAATTCAATCCGAGAGGCGTTTTGTTCGTCATTTCGGTGCTGGCATTTTTGGTGCTGGCACTGCCCATCGGGTTTGAATTGTTTTTGGACGGACGGGTGGATTGGTCGGGCTACGTGGCGGGAGGCGTGATCCTCGTCTACCTGATCGCGGTCCTGCCGTTCTGGTTCCGTCGAGCCAATTCCACCGTGTTCGTTCCGTGTGATTTCGCGGCGGTCGAGGTCTTTCTCTTGTATATCAACCTGCAAACGAAGGGCGAATGGTTCCTCTCGTTTGCGTTCCCCGTGGTGGGCGTGCTTGCCCTGATCGTCACGGCCATCGTGGCGCTCTGCCGCTACGTTCGGAGAGGGTATCTCTATATCGTGGGTGGGGGACTGATCGCCTTTGGCGGCTGGACGATGCTGCTGGAAATGTTCCTTCGCATCACCTTTTCGGTGTCCTATCCTGTCCTCTGGTCGCCCTTCACCTGTGCCACCTTCTTCCTGCTCGGCATGATGCTGATCGTCATTGCCATCGTCAAGCCTCTGCGGGAGTCGCTTCGGCGGATCTTCTTCGTGGGCTGATGCCACAGAAAGGAATACCAATGAAACAATCGGTTTTGAGAAAATACGCGCGTCTGATCGCCGCCGAGGGCGGACGCGTGCAAAAGGGACAGGACGTGATCCTGTATGCCTCGGTGGAACAGCCGGAGTTCGCCTATCTTGTGGCGGAGGAATGCTACCGTCTGGGGGCGGCCTACGTTATGATCGAATGGTCGTCGCAGACCATGACGCGTCTGCATATGCGCCACGCCTCCGAGGAGCGGTTATCCACCGTTCCCGCATGGGAGGTGGAGAAGCTGGAATACCAAACGAAGGCGCTCCCCGTGAAGATCTATCTGGAATCCGAGGACCCCGACGGTCTCTGCGGGATCGACCAGAACAAGAACAGCCGTGTCGCGCAGGCGCGCTACCGCGTCATCAAGCCCTACCGTGAGCGGATGGACAACAAGTATCAGTGGTGTATTGCCGCCATTCCCGGCAAGGGATGGGCGAAAAAGCTCTTCCCGAACCTGCGGACCTCGGTGGCGATGGAGCGGCTGTGGGAGAAGATCCTCTATGCCTCTCGCGTGGAGGAGAATGGTGATCCCGTGGCGGCTTGGGAGGCGCACAACCGCGATCTCGCCGCAAGATGTGACTATATCAACCGCCTTGGTTTGCGAAAGCTGGAATACTCTGCATCCAACGGCACGAACCTCTCGGTCGGGCTGATCCCCGACGCGCTCTTTATGGGAGGCGCGGAGGTCACGATGGAGAGCGGCGTCACCTTCAATCCCAACATTCCCTCGGAGGAGGTCTTCGTCTCGCCCATGAAGGGAGAGGCCGAGGGCGTGGTCTATTCCTCCAAGCCTCTGTCCTATCGGGGAGAGGTGATCGACGGCTTTTCCATCCGCTTCGAGAAGGGAAGAGCGGTGGAGGTTCACGCCGAGCAAAACGAGGCTCTGCTTCGCGAGATGATCGGTATGGACGAGGGGGCGGCCTACCTTGGCGAGTGCGCGCTGGTTCCCTTCGAGAGCCCTGTCAATCAAACGGGCATTTTGTTCTACAACACCCTGTTCGATGAGAATGCCGTCTGCCACCTTGCCATGGGTCACGGCTTTACCAATGTTCTCAGGGATTATCAGAACTACACCGTTGAGGAATGCTACCAAAAGGGCATCAACGATTCCATGATCCACGTCGACTTCATGATCGGAACGGCCGATCTTTCGATCGACGGTATTACCGAAAGCGGTGAAAGAGTGCCTCTGTTCCGAGACGGAACGTGGGCGTTTTAAGGAGGAGATATGCAGGTCAAGGAACGGTTTTTGCGATACGTTACACGCGATACGAGATCAAATGAGGACTCCGAGACCTGTCCCAGCACCGAGGGACAGCGTCGCTTGGCGAGCGAGCTTGCCGACGAGATGCGAGGAATGGGGCTGACGGACGTGACCGTGGATGAAAACGGCTATGTCTTTGGCTACCTTCCTGCCACAAAGGGGCTGGAAGCGCTCCCCACGCTCGGCTTTTTGGCGCATATGGACACCTCGCCCGATGCGTCGGGAGAGAATGTCCGACCGCAAACCATCCATTACGAGGGCGGCGATGTTCTGCTCCAAAACGGCGAGCGGATAGAGGTCGCACTGTTTCCCTCGCTTGCCTGTTACGTGGGGCAGGATCTGATCGTCACCGACGGCACGACCCTTCTCGGAGCGGATGACAAGGCAGGCATTGCCGAGATCCTCACCGCCGTGGAGGCGCTTTGCGCCGATCCTACGATCCCACACGGACGCATTGCGGTCGGCTTTACGCCGGACGAGGAGATCGGACGCGGAGCGGATCGCTTCGACGTGCAGGCCTTTGGCGCGACCTTTGCCTATACGGTGGATGGAACGGAATTGGGCGAGATCGAATATGAAAACTTCAATGCCGCAACGGCGACGTTGACGGTGAAAGGCGTGAATATCCATCCGGGAGAGGCCAAGGGACGCATGAAGAACGCTCTGCTGATGGCCAACGAGTGGATCGGTCGTCTTCCTGCCAACGAAACGCCGTCCCACACCGAGGGCTATGAGGGCTTCTATCACGTCACCGATCTGTCGGGATGCGTCAGCCAAGCCTCGCTGTCGCTTTTGATCCGCGATCACGACAGGGATTCGTTTGAGAGAAGAAAGACCTTCCTGCAAGCGCTGACCGACGAGGAAAACAACGTGTGGGGAGAGGGAAGCTTCACCCTGACGGTCACCGACAGCTACTACAATATGCGTGAGCAGATCCTTCCGCACATGGAGCTGATCGAGAATGCCGAGCGGGCTATGAGGGCAGCAGGGGTAGAGCCGCGTGTCGTCCCTGTTCGGGGAGGAACCGACGGGGCAAGGCTTTCCTATATGGGACTTCCGTGTCCCAATCTCAGCACGGGTGGTGCCAATTTCCACGGCGTTCATGAGTTTATTCCGGTGGAGTCGATGGAAAAGATGGTGCAGGTCCTCATCCATCTCATGAAGGGCTGACACAAAAAAACCGAGCCAAGCAGAATCCTGCTTGGCTCGGTTTTTTACGTTTTATCGGAAAAGCTCCAAGGCGTTTTGACAGAAGACGCGATCCACGTCCTCGCGGCTCAGGTCGAGAAGGCGGCAGGCGTCGATCATCGCGCGAAGCTCCTCGATCGCGATCGGATCGGTGGGAGGGATCGGCTCACCCAACGCACGAAGCGTGTCCTCGTAGAGCCAGTAAAAGCCGTCCGAGAGCGAGATCGCCTTGCCGCGCATGGTGGCAACAGGGAAATCCGAGCCCCACAGCACGCGCCCCACGCCCACCTGTCGGATGCAATCCATGATGGCTATCGGCTCACAGACCGAGGAAACGTCAAACCAAATGTTCGAAAAACGGCGGAGCAGGGAGGCGCTCTCTCGCACCGTCCAAGGCGCGAAGCCGCGACCGCAATGTGCCAAGATCAAACGAGCATGGGGATACTCGCTTGCCTTTTTTTGAATGGTGGCGAGATTGACGGGATCGGCGAGAGACTGCTCCTTCACCAGATGCAGGGTGATACAAAGCCCACGGGCATTCGCCACCTGCCACGCGCTTTCGGGAAGGTAGTCATCGATGTCGGCGCTTGTGGTGGTGGGGATCTTGGAGTAGATATGGTAGCATTTCAACCCACGGATGCGGTCATGTGTGAGCCGCCGCTCAATGTCCGATACCGAGTCGGAGGGGAACACGGGGATCTCTCCCACGCAATCGGGGTGACGGTCCAGCTCCCGCGTCAGGTGCGAAAGGATCTGCGACACATACTTCCCTCCATCCTCCTTCAAAAGAGGGTGTGGAGCAACGATCAGGTTACCACCCAAAAGAGCAGAGAAGGGGAAAAGCTGACCGAAAAAGGTCAGGTAGTCATCGTAGCCGTAGGCATCCTCGCTCAGATGCCAATAGGAATGGGAGTCGGGGATGACGATCTGAAACGGGGAGATGTGCAGATGCGCGTCAAAGATCCGCTCGGGAAGAAAGCGCTCCAAGCGCTCCAAGGCGACCAGATCCCTCTTTTGCAACAATCCCTTCATTCCGACACACCTCCGTTTTTCTTTTGGGAAGGGGCAATGCCGCCTTCCGTTTTTCTTATTTTACCACGGCTTTTCGGGTTTGTCAATCCAAAAACGGTTTCCTGTCGTCATTTTTTCTCTTGCTCCTGCTCGCGACGAACCAAGTCCACCAAAACAGAGCTTCCCACGGCGATCACAAGCGAGACGGCGATGTATTCCATATGGGTGGCGTACCGCATCGAGGCGGCCAAGGGGTCGAGTGGGTACGCAGAAAGCAGCTCCAAAAGGATGGCCAACGCCCAAAGAGCGGTCAAGGCGAGCTGTGCGGTCAAAAGACGCAGGGCGGGATCGGTTGGTCGAGGAAGGGGAAAAAGACGGTTCAAAGCAGGTATCTCCTTTCTTTTATGCATTATGTTCCAAATGAATATTCTTTTTCAAAAAAAGAAATATTTGGAGGGGTAACATCGTGATATCATTGAAAAAACATTCAAAATCGCCCTCCGTCTGTTTATATTATACAGGAAAAACCACCAAAAGGGAAGCGGAAAGTTTATCCAAATGCATAGAAAAACAAGAAAACCACCGAATAAATGGATAAATATTCCATATTATACACATTTTTACGCAAAATCAAAACCCACCAATGTCTGTTTTTGTCGATTGCTTGTGCAAATGGCATGAAACCTCCCCAAAGCAGGACAGAATCAGGGGCATGACGGTGATGTATAATGGAATGTGCCCGTATTCGCCGAGAGCGAAAAAACAAAGGGAACAGAGGTACATACTATGAAAAATGAGACCGCAAACAAGAGGGAAGCTCTGGTTCTGACAGAGAAAACGGTGACCTTCGGAGGAATGCTTTTGGAATATCGTCTGCTGGGCTATGCCGCCTACTCCGATCGCTTCCGCATTTGCGTCCTGATGGGAGAGGAACGGGAGGAATACGCGGTTGGAAACGATCTGGACACGGCTTTGCAACTCTACCATGCCGTGGTGGGAGGACGCGTCACGCCCTGCGGTCTCCACGACGTTTTGGACGATCTGTGCGGATAACGCGGAAAAATCGAAAAAATGGGAAAAAGCTCTTTACAAAAAAGGCTTTTTGTGGTATACTAAGGCATAGATTTTGCAAAGAAGATCGGCATCTGTCCTTCCCTCGAAAGCGGCAGACCGAGAATGAGGTGACCACATGAAATGTCCTGCCTGCGGTTTTCCCGAAAGCAAGGTGATCGACTCCCGTCCTGCGTCGGAGGGGGCGAGCATCCGCAGAAGAAGAGAATGTCTGGCCTGCCAGAAGCGGTTTACCACCTTCGAAACGGTGGAAT
Organism: Eubacteriales bacterium; assembly: GCA_045534875.1. Taxonomy (GTDB): domain Bacteria; phylum Bacillota; class Clostridia; order Oscillospirales; family CAG-272; genus UMGS1865. The sequence goes on from JAZSKO010000141.1 coordinate 12,803, forward strand.
CCACCCAGATCATCGTTGTCAAGAAGAACGGTGGGAAGGAGCTGTTCGATAAGCAAAAGCTCCTGACGGGTATCTTGAAGGCGACCGAGAAGCGCCCTGTGGATGCGGTTTCTTTGGTGTTGGAGATCGAGGCTGAGCTGCAAAATATGCTCAGGCAGGAGGTCACGTCCACCGAGATCGGAGAGATGGTCATGAAAAAGCTCAAGGAGCGCGACGAGGTGGCCTATGTGCGCTTTGCCTCCGTGTACCGCCAGTTTACCGATGTTTCCAGCTTCATGGACGAGCTGAACAAGCTGGTGCGGGAGAACGCCAAGCGTAGCGATGACGAATAGTTTTGTGGGCTCCGCCCACACCCGGCAGGAGGATGATCCCCCTGCACCCCACACATGTCATCATTCGATGGAGCTGTTGCAAAAATCCATTCTGCAATGGCTCCATTTCTTTGTGCAAAGCCTTGTATTTCTTGTAAAAATCCAGCCGTATCTGGCCAAAGGTTGTTAGCTTCCCCCGACTGTGCTATAATAATAGGAACAATGGGCAGGCCTTTTGCCAATCCCGCCCTGTGGAGGAACTATGAATCAACGACCGGTTTCCAGCGTGATGCTGGTGGATGGATACAGCCTGATTTTCCGTGCTTTTCATGCTTTGCCGCTTTTGACAACGCCTGAGGGCGTATACACCAACGCGGTGCATGGCTTTTTCAGCATGCTCATCAAGGCTCTGTCCGATTATCGCCCGGATGCCCTGTGCGTGATGCTGGATGTGCACGCGCCCACCTTCCGGCACACCCTGTACGAGGACTACAAGGGCACCCGCAAGCCCATGCCCGAGGAGTTCCGGCCCCAGCTGCCGCTGCTTCGGGAAATGCTCAGCGCCATGCACATCCAGACCTGCGAAATGGAAGGCTACGAAGCTGATGACCTGCTGGGCACCGCCGCAAGGCTGGCCAACGAGCAGGGCATCTCTGCCTATATTTTGACCGGCGACCGGGACAGCCTGCAATTGGTGGGCGGCCTCACACGGGTCATCCTGACCAAGCATGGTGTCAGCGAAAGCTTGCTGCTGTACGCGCAGGGCGTTGTGGACAACTACGGCTTCACCCCCGAGCAGGTGCCCGACATGAAGGGTCTCATGGGCGACAGCAGCGACAACATTCCCGGCATTGCGGGCGTTGGCGAGAAAACCGCCCTGAAGCTGATCGGTCAGTATGGCACGCTGGACAATGTGCTGGCCCATGCCGACGAGGTGAAGGGCAAGCTGGGCGAGAAGCTCCGCGCTGGCAAGGGAGTGGCGCTGCTCAGCCGGGACTTTGGCACCATTCGCCGCACCGCGCCCATCCAGCCGGATTTTGCCGCCTGCGACTGGCATGAGATGTCCGCTGGTATCGACCTGCTCAAGCAATACGGCCTGAACCAGACCGCCAAAAATATCGAAGCGCTTTTATCGGGCAACACCATTTCCGCAGCGCCTGCCCCCAGAGGCACCGCTGCTGCCCGCCGGCCCGTCGGCAAGAGCAGCTCTGCCGCCGTTGCCGCCGTCACCATGCAGACCGAGGACGAAGCCTCTCTGCCCAAAGCCGCGCCCGTGGCCAAGGAGATCGTCTATACCGACGTGGAAACCCTGAAAGCCGCTGCCGCACAGCTGGCCGC